>JAEZBF010000029.1 GCA_023427545.1 Pseudomonadota bacterium | reverse complement strand
CCGCACCACCACCTCGATGGGGATGATCTCGACTTCCTTGATCAGCTGCTCGCGCATGTTCATGCGGCGGATGAAGTGCGTCGGAATCCCGAGGCCGTTGAGCCGGGTGAAGATGAACTCCGAGATGCGGTTGTTCAGCACCCCCTTGCCGTCGATCACGTCGTGCTTGGCGCCATTGCCTGCGGTGGCGTCGTCCTTGAAGTACTGGACGAGCGTTCCCGGCTCGGGGCCCTCGTACAATACCTTGGCCTTGCCCTCGTAGATTTTCCGGCGACGGTTCATCCAGCGGTCCGATAGCGATGAAAGGGGATGGATCGGCCGCGTTCATGGAACAGAAGCGGGACGGATTGCAAGCTCTTTCACCTTTGGCGCCCGCCCTGCCGGTGCCTAAACAAGCCCGTACAAGCGGTCCTTCCGGTCCGTTGATTTAGGCCGATGAACCCCTTATGTCGTCTCCTATCGTGGCGCCGGGTGGCGCCGTTAGCGGCACCAACGGAGGCAGGGCATGAGCGGGTTCGAGGATCGTAAGCGCGGTGAAGAGGCGCGGTTCGCCCATGACAGCGAGCTCCAGTTCAAGGCTACCGCGCGCCGCAACAAGCTGCTCGGCCTCTGGGCCGCCGAGCAGCTGGGCCTGTCCGAAGAGCATGCCAACGAGTACGCGCGCTCGGTAGTCGCTGCCGACTTCGAGGAAGCGGGCGACGAGGACGTGTTCCGCAAGGTTTCTGCCGACCTCAAGGCCAAGGGCGCGTCCGTTTCCGACGACATGATTCGCCAGAAGATGCAGCAGCTCGTCGCCGTCGCCCGCGAGCAGGTGCTCGCCGAGGGCTAATCGCCGTGATGTCGGGCAGGGGTGTGGTAGGCATCGAGCCGTCCCGCCCCTGAACCGATTGCCGACCAGTCCGGCGCGTCGAACGAGAGAACCGCCAGCGCAGCTGTCGGGAACTTTCCCTGCAGCCGGCCGATCGCCGCAAGGCTTCCGCCACCGCTCAGCAGCTGGGCAAGATCGCTCATGCCCGGGTTGTGCCCGATCAGCATGAGCGCTCGCGCGCTGCCGCCGCTTATGCGGATCAGCTGCAGCAGGCGCGCTGTATCCGCCTCGTAGATGCCGCGCGTGTGGATGATGTCGGGACGGCTCGGGAGCTCGCCGAGAACCCCGGCGAGCGTCTCCTGCGCCCGCTTCGCGTTGGAACAGAGCACGCGTTCGGGGGCATAGCCCTTCGCCGCCATCAGCCCACCCATTTCGCTGGCTGCCCTGCGACCGCGTTCATTGAGCGGGCGATCGAAGTCGGCAAGTTCCGGTTGGTCCCAGGCTGATTTTGCGTGCCGCATCAGATAGAGGCGCAGCCGGCTCACTGGCTTAGCCCCGCAACCGCTGCATCAGTCGCGTGAACATGACGAGCCCCTCCGGCCAGGGTCCATGCCCCGAGGCAACATTGATGTGACCAGCAGCGCCCGCGAAGTGCAGGTCCGAGCCCCAGGCCGCGGCAAGGTCTACCGCGCGTTCGACCGAGCACAGCGGATCGTTAGTCGATGCGACCAGCATCGAGGGGAAGGGCAGTGGATCGCGCGGCACATGGCCGAACCCTGCGGCCTCGGAAGGAACCTGGTCGCCCTCGTGATCCGGCGGGGCCACGAGGAAGGCGCCGCGCACCTTGGCGTCCTTGAGCCGCTGCGCGGTGTGCACCGCTGCGCTCACCCCGAGCGAATGGGCGACCAGCACCACGGGCCGGGTCGCCATCATGATCGCCCGCTCGATGGTCGAGGTCCAGGCGCCGAGTTGCGGCCGGTCCCAGTTGTCCTGCTCGACCAGCCGCGCGGTTGCGATCCGCGACTCCCACCGCCGCTGCCAGTGTCCCGGCTCCGCATTGCCCAGGCCGGGTAGGATCAGGATGTCCGTTTCCGACACCCTCATGTGGCCGTCCCGAATACCCGCTCGTACAGGGCATCGACATGCTTGAGGTGGTAGAAATCATCGAACATCGCATCGATGTCGGCGGCCGGCAGGGCACCGGCGACTTCCGGGTCGGCCTTGAGCAGGGCTGCGAACTTGCCGGTCCGGTCCCCCTGCATCTCCCACACCTTCATGGCGTTGCGCTGCACCGCCGCATACGCCGCCTCGCGGCTCAGCCCCGCCTGCGTCAGTCCCAGCAGCACGCGCTGGGAATTATGCAGTCCGCCGAGCAGGTCGAGGTTGCGGCGCATGTTCTGAGGATAGACCACGAGCTTGTCGATCACACCCGTCAGCCGCGCCAGAGCGAAGTCCAGTGTTACCGTAGCGTCGGGCCCGATCATCCGCTCGACCGAGGAGTGCGAGATGTCGCGCTCGTGCCAGAGCACCACGTTTTCGAGCGCGGGGGTCACCATGCCGCGGACGAGCCGCGCAAGCCCCGTCAAATTCTCGGTCAGCACCGGATTGCGCTTGTGCGGCATCGCCGACGAGCCCTTCTGGCCCGGCGAGAAATACTCCTCGGCCTCCAGCACCTCGGTGCGCTGCAGGTGCCGTATCTCGGTCGCGAGCCGCTCGACAGACGAGGCGATGACCCCAAGAGTCGCAAAGTACATCGCGTGCCGGTCGCGCGGGATCACTTGGGTCGAAATCGGCTCGAGCTTCAGGCCCAGTTGCTCCGCAACGTACGCCTCCACCGCCGGGCTGATGTTGGCGAAGGTGCCGATGGCGCCGGAAATGGCACAGACCCGCACCTCCTCCTGCGCAGCCACCAGCCGCTCGCGGCCACGGGCGAACTCGGCATAGGCCTGCGCCAGCTTCAGGCCGAACGTTGTCGGCTCGGCATGGATGCCGTGGCTGCGGCCGATGGTGATTGTGTACTTGTGCTCGCGCGCCCGCTTCTCCAGCGCGTGGAGCAGGCCGTCGATATCGGCCAGCAGCAGGTCGGCGGCGCGGACCAGCTGCACCGAGAGGGTGGTGTCGAGCACGTCCGACGAGGTCATGCCCTGGTGGACGAACCGGGCCTCCGGTCCGACGATTTCGCTCAAGTGGGTCAGGAACGCGATAACGTCGTGCTTGACCTCGGCCTCGATGGCGTCGATCCGCGCAACATCGAAAGTCGCATCCTTGCCCTTTGCCCAGATCGTCTCCGCCGCCGCCTCGGGGATGACGCCGAGCCGTGCCAGCGCGGTCGCCGCATGCGCCTCGATCTCGAACCAGATGCGATAGCGGGTTTCCGCCGACCAGATATCGGTCATCGCCTTGCGGGAATAGCGCGGAATCATCAGCTTGCCCGCCGTAGTTCGATGGTTGCTTCAAACATGGATGGTCTGCGCTGCATCGCGTATTGCGGCGATCCGTCCGGCATAGGTTGTGGCGTCGTTGCCGGCGAGGATCGCCGAACCGGCCACCAGAACGTTGGCTCCGGCCCCTGCGACCTCGCCGGCGTTGTCAGGAGCAATGCCGCCATCGACCTCCAGGTCGATCGGTCGGCCGCCGATAAGGTCACGCGCCTGGCGTAGCTTGACCAGTGCTTCGCGGATGAAGCTCTGCCCGCTGAAGCCCGGGTTGACGCTCATTACCAGAAGCAGATCGATGTCGCCGATCACGTGCTCGACTGCTGAGACCGGTGTAGCCGGATTGATCGCAACGCCCGCCTTCTTGCCCTCGGCGCGGATAGCCTGGAGCGAACGGTGAAGGTGCGGCCCGGCTTCGGCATGTACCGTGATGATGTCAGCACCCGCCTTTGCGAACGCCGGCAAATAGGGGTCGGCCGGCGCGATCATCAGGTGGACATCCAGGACCTTGGCCGTCAGCGGCCGGAGTGCGGAAAGAACCACCGGTCCCATGCTGATGTTCGGGACGAAGTGGCCGTCCATGATGTCGACGTGGAAGTAGTCGGTCCCCCCAGCCTCGAGCGCGCGCACTTCATCGCCCAACCGCGCGAAATCGGCTGAAAGGATCGACGGCGCAATGCGGATGGGGCGGGACATGCGTCTCGCTTAGCTCCACGGTTCCGGCGACACAAGGGTCGGCAGCCAAGCATTCCCGGACTGTCGCGGTTGCAGTCGCCCTCATGGTGAGCCTGTCGGACCACGAGGGCGTGTGACTCATGTCCGTGGCACCACATCACCAACGCGCATTGCTTTGCCGCACGCTACCGCTAGAACACCGCCATGTTCGGGTTCTCGCTGCCGCTGATCTTCGGGGCAGGGGTGTTGAGCTTCCTCAGCCCCTGCGTGCTCCCGCTGGTGCCGCCATATCTCACTTATATGAGTGGGGCGAGTTTCGAGCAGCTGCGCGACGACCGGGCCGGCACAGGCGTGCTCTGGCGACGCTCCGTCCTCACCTCAATCTTCTTCATCCTCGGCTTCTCGATCGTGTTCGTTACCCTCGGTGCCACCGCCACCGCATTCGGCCAGGCCTTTCGCCAGGCGCTGCCGATCCTCACCCCGCTGGCGGGCGTGCTGATCGTCGCGATGGGGCTGCACTTCCTCGGCGTCTACCGGATCGGCTTCCTCGACCGGCAGCTCCGCCATCAGGGGCCGGGAGTGGCAAGCGGTCCAATCGGCGGCCTCCTCCTCGGCCTCGCCTTCGCCATCGGCTGGACGCCCTGCATCGGCCCTGTCCTTGCGGCTGTGCTGTCAGTCGCCGCCAGCCAGGAGACTGCTTACCAGGGTGCCGCGCTGCTCGGTCTCTACTCACTGGGGCTTGGCGTACCCTTCCTCCTCGCCGGCATCGCCATCGGCCCGTTCCTGGCGTTCTTCGCGAGCTTCCGGAAACACCTCGGAACGGTCGAGCGGATCATGGGCGGCGGGCTGGTGCTCACCGGGGTCCTGTTCATCACCGGGCAGTTCACCCGGCTGTCGTACTGGTTCCTGGAAACCTTCCCGGTGCTCTCCACCTTCGGCTGAGCCGGCCGCGTTAACCCTCGCTTGAGTTAATGTGCAGCCCGCACGCATCAAGCAGGTCTCCCTAAGGTATTATTTCACCTCACTTGGCGACACCTGGCGCCAGGGAGCGGCGGAGTGCGGCATGACCGACAGCACCATTGCGATCGAAGCAGATGTCGAGGCGACCGGCGTTCGAGCCGACGCCCCGCGGATCACCGTCTCGGTGACCTCGCGCATCGAGGAGGTCTCCGGAACGTGGGCCGTTCTCGCCGCGCGCGGTCCGGTTGAATCGCCGGGCCAGACCGTGGGGTTCACGCAGCTCTGGGCCGACAGCCTCAAGGTGCCGGAGCGCGACAGGCTGTTCGTTGTGGCAAGTCTCGACGGTGCACCGGTCGCGCTGCTGCCGCTCATGCGGCGCCAGCGCTTCGGCCTGCGGCTGCTGACCTGGTTCCCCGGCCGGCATGTCGGCTGCAACGCACCGGTCGTCGATGTCGGCCGGCTTCAGGCGATGACCACCCAGCAGCGGTTAACACTCTGGCGCACCATGCTCGCGGCGACGGGCGCGGACCTCGCGTACCTCCCTGCCGTACCGCAGCTGGCCTATTTCAATGAGCTTGGTGCTTCGACGATCGGCGACACGCTCTACCGCGCCGAATTCGCAAGCTGGGAAGAGGCCGACAAGACGCAGCGCAGCAAGTCGCGCCGCAAGCACGACCGTCAGCAGGGCGAGCGGCTCGACGCGCTCGGCAAGGTGAGCTTCGAAGAGCTCGATGGTGGCGCCGAAAACCTGCCGGTGCTTGATCTCATGTTCCGCCAGCGTGCGGCGCGCTTCTCTGCCATGGGCATCGCTGATCCCTTCGCAGATCCAAGGGTGCGGGCCTTCTACGACGCCACGCTCCTCCGGGGCTCCGGAGTGCCTGTCAAGCTGCACGTCCTGCGCTTGGACGGCGAGATCGTCGCCGTACGCTACAATGTCGTCTCAGGGAATCGGATGTTCTGCCTCATCTCCTCGATGAGCGACGATCCGCGCATCCAGGGCGGCTCGCCGGGCAAGCAGTGCCTGCTACGCGTCATGCAGACGGTTTTCGGTGAGGGCTTCCGCAGCTTCGACATGGGCGCGGGGTTCACCGACGAGAAGCGCCACTGGTGCAACGTTACTTTCCCGGTTCGGCAACACTACGTGCCGCTGACCCCCTTGGGTCACGTCGCTGCCGCCTCGCACCGGATCGCCCAGCACACTCGCCACGACATCAAGACCAATCCCCGGCTTCTCGCATTGGCCAAGAAGGCGCGCGCCCTGATGAACCGCGGCAAGACCGCTGCCCAAGAAGAGGCTGCCGACTAGCCGTCGTGCCACAAGGGCGCGCGACTTCACATCAGCTTCAGCGCCTTGAGCGAGGCGTGGCCGTTCCTGCCGATGATAATGTGGTCATGTACGGTGATCCCGAGTGGCTTGGCGATGTCGACGATCTGCCGCGTCATCTGCACGTCCGCGCTCGAGGGTGACGGATCGCCGGAGGGGTGATTGTGCAGCAGGATCACCGCCGTCGCCGAGAGTTCGAGAGAGCGCTTGATCACCTCGCGCGGATAGACCGGCGTGTGGTCCACGGTTCCGCGCTGCTGCACCTCGTCGGCGATCAGCCTGTTCTTCTTGTCGAGAAAGAGGATGCGGAACTGCTCCTTGTCCTCGAACGCCATTTGCGACCGGCAGTAATCCAGCAGCGCCGACCATGAGCCGAGCACCGGCTGCTCACGATCGATGCGATCCCGCGCGAAGCGCTGCGCCGCCGCCTGGATGACCTTGAGGTTGGCTACTGAGGTTGGCCCCAGCCCCTTGATCTCGGCGAGCCGCTCCGGCGGAGCAGCCAGCACGCCTGAGAAACTGTGAAAGCGCCCAAGCAGGTCCTTCGCCAGCGCTTTGGTGTCGCGACGTGGCAGGACGATGTGGAGCACGAGTTCGAGGAGCTCGTAGTCCTGCAGTGCTTCCGGCCCCGTAAGGGCCAGTCGCTCACGCGCCCGCTCGAAGTGCCCGTGGAAATGAGGAGTAGCGTCAGACAGGCCGGCCTGAGCCGGTTGGGGCTTCGCCCGCGTCGCCACGCCTATTTCCGCAACACGAGCGGGTTGAAGATCCCGCGCGGCGATGCGGTGAAGATCTCGCAGCCAGTGCTCGTGATGCCCACCGAGTGCTCGCACTGCGCCGACAACGTGCGGTCGCGGGTCACCGCCGTCCAACCGTCCGATAGCACCTTCACCTGCGGCCGGCCGAGATTGATCATCGGCTCGATGGTGAAGATCATCCCCGGCTTGAGCTCGGCGCCGGTACCCGGCACGCCAAAGTGCAGGATGTTCGGCTCATCGTGGAACAGCTGACCCACGCCATGGCCGACGAAGTCGCGCACCACGCTCATCCGCTCCGCCTCCGCGTGCTTCTGGATCGCCGCGCCGATGTCGCCGGTCGTGTTGCCGGGCTTGGCGACCGCGATGCCGGCTTCGAGGCTCTCGTAGGTCACCTGGATCAGCCGCTCGGCCTTCCGGCTGATCTCGCCGACGGCATACATCCGGCTCGAATCACCATGCCAGCCATCGACGATCAGCGTCAGGTCGATGTTGACGATGTCGCCCTCGCGCAGGCCCTTCTCGTTGGGAATACCGTGGCAGACGACGTGGTTAATCGAGGTGCAGAGCGAGTGCCGGTAGCCCTTGTAGAACAGCGTCGCCGGCATCGCGCCGTTGTCGCGGGCGAACTCGTAGGCGAACTTGTCGAGCGCCGCCGTCGACACCCCCGGCTTGACCATGTCGGTGAGCAGGTCGAGCGCCTCCGCCGTGAGCGCACCGGCCTTGCGCATGGCAGCGAACCCCGCTTCGCCGTGGAGCGGGATCACTCCCGAAGTGCGGCGGGTTTTGCTCTCGGCATCGATGTAGGTGATCATTGGCGGCTCCGGTCTGGCCCAGAGATAATCGTCCCGTCCTGTTAAGGGAAGAGTCGGCGGCAAAGCCGTTGGCAATCCGGCCGGTTTGCTTGACCTTCGCTGCGCGGAAAGGCATCCATGCCGCTTCCGATCCGGGACCGCCCAGCACCCATGGACAACCCCACCGCCGGCCTGCTCGTCATCGGCGACGAGATTCTCTCCGGCCGCACCAAGGACGTGAACATCGCAGCGACGGCGGAGTTCTGCACCGACCTGGGCATCGACCTGCGCGAAGTTCGTGTCGTCGCTGACGATACCGACGACATCGTCGCTGCGCTCGATGGCCTACGGCATCGATACACCTATGTTTTCACCACGGGCGGCATCGGCCCGACGCATGACGACATCACCGCGGACGCCGTGGCGAAGGCCTTCGGCGTGGCGCTACCAATCAACCAGCAGGCCCGCGAAATGCTCGAGGCACGCTGGAGGACCACCAATACGGAAGTGACCACGGCGCGGCTTCGCATGGCACGCATCCCCGAGGGCGCCGATCTCATCGTCAACTCGGTTTCGGCAGCACCAGGGTTCCGCATCGGCAACGTTCACGTCATGGCGGGCGTACCCGTCATCATGCGGGCGATGCTGGAGGCTATCGCCCCGACACTTCAGGGCGGAAGGAAGGTCCTGTCGGTTACCGTACCGGCGCCAGTCGGCGAGGGCGCCATAGGCGAACCGTTCGGCAAGCTGCAGGAGCAGTTCCCGGACGTGAAGATGGGCAGCTATCCGCAGATGGGCAGTGGCCGGCCGACCACAGAGCTCGTGCTGCGCTCCCCCGACGCCGCCCGGCTCGCCGAAGCCGAGGCCGCGGTCAGGCAGATGGTCGAAGCGGCTACCGCACGCGCGGCGCAACAGTGAACGGAGGCGGCGAGATGAGCCAGAGCCAGCAGAAGTCCTTCCCCGTCACCTGGGATCAGTTCCACCGGGACAGCCGGGCACTGGCGTGGCGGCTGCAGGGGCAGGGGCCCTTCGAGGCGGTCATCGCGATCGCCCGCGGCGGCCTCGTCCCCGCAGCGATCGTCGCCCGTGAGCTCAATATCCGCAACATAGAAAGCGTGGCGGTGAAAAGCTACGACCACCAAGCCCAGGGCGAGGTTAAGGTGCTCAAGGCGATCAGCCCGTCAATCCTCGAGCGCGCGCGGGCCGGCGGCAAGATGCTGATCGTCGACGACCTCGTCGACACCGGCGCCACGGCCCGCATCGTCCGCGAAATGCTGCCCGGCGCGCATTTCGCCACCGTCTATGCCAAGCCGAAGGGCCGCGAGATGGTCGATACGTTCATCACTGAGGTCAGCCAGGACACCTGGATCTTCTTCCCCTGGGATCTCGACGTGACCTACGTCCCTCCCATCTCCGGCGGCACCGACTAGCTTGCGCTGGCAGACGTGCCCCGTTATCTGGCCGCCGTTGCGGGCGTGATGGAATGGTAGACATACGGGACTTAAAATCCCGAGGGGGTAGCCCCGTGCGGGTTCGAGTCCCGCCGCCCGCACCAGATTTGCCATGCTGCTGAAGCTCAGCGACCTCGAGGCCATCCGCGACGGCGGGATCGATCTCGTCTTCCGGCGCTGGTCGCGCCCCACGGTCAAATCCGGTGGGACGCTTAAGACCCGCCTAGGCATCCTCTACATCGGCCGGATCGATGACCTGCGGCCTGAAGACGTCACCGAAGTTGACGCGAAGCGGGCGGGGTTCGCGGACCTGCCGGCGTTCCACCGCTGGCTGGAGACGATGAAGCCCGGCACCCTGTTCCAGCGTATCGAAGTCAGCTTCTCGCCGCCGGCAGCGAGATGCTAGGCGCTGCGCCGCCAGTTCTGCTCGCCGGCTGCCGGCCCGCAGACGCGGTAGGTGCCAAGTGCGCCATCGAGCGAGCGGCGCAGAACCACCAGGGTGCGCACCCACTCCGCGTAAACTGAACGCGCACGACGCGCATCTTCCAGCACGACCACCGGCCCGGGTTCGGGTAGCCAGATGGGAGGCCGCCCAGCTCTGGCAAAGTGGCGGATGAGCGCGCCGTACATCGCTGGCAACGCCAGCACTGCCCAGTGAACGTTGCGAGCGTCCGGATGGGCGTCAGGGTTGGTCTCGACCTCCTGCTCCCGATAGGCCCAGGTCAGCAGATGTTCGATATCGATCGGTTCAAGCATGACGCCACCTCATCCGACGTTGCTTCGAACGCAAGCTGGGCGCCGCGGTTTCCCGGACTCGGCCGCCTAGGCAGCCAAGGCGTTAACGTGAGGTTTTCGCGCAACACGGTATGCGGCCTTACCTGCCTGGACCATCCTGCGAAAACTTAAGGGTTTTCGACCGGAACTTGGGCCCCGGCCTGCCCGTTTCTCCTCCGACCATCGATAGGAGGACACTATGCACAAGGACGAAGTCAAAGGCGCCGGCAAGCAAGCTCGCGGCGACATCAAGGACGCCATCGGCCGGGCCACCGGCGATGACAAGCTCCGTGCTGACGGCGCGGCCGACAAGGCCGAGGGCGCCATCCAGAAGGGCGTCGGCAAGGCCAAGGAAGCCGTACGCGACGCGCTGAAGAACTGACTACCGACAGGTAGTAGTGTGAAGGGCCGCTCTTCGAGAGCGGCCCTTTCTTGCGGCTGCTACTGTGCAGGCCCGCAGCGATAGACGGTGGTCTGCTCGTTGCCTCGGTCGATCCAGGTCAGGCCGATCGCTTCTCCGCTCGGCGCAAAGAGCGGCCTCATGTTGACGTTCTGCGTGCCCGCGCTGCCGCATGACATGGCGGCGTTGAAGCTGCCGTCGCCCTTGTCGGTCAGAGCGGTGATGTCGCACTGGTTCTGCGCTCCTTCGAAGCGCGTGGCAGTGATTGTGATGTCCGCGCTGCCGCACGTCGCCGGATCGGCCGACCACCTCCCCATCAACGGAGCCGTTGCATCCCCGGCAGCCGCGGCTTGCGGTGCTGCGGCAGGTGTTGCTGCAGGTGCCGCGGCGGGCGCTGCGCCGCTCGCCGGTGCCGTAGTGGCGGGTGCGGCCGGCTGCTGCGGCGGGGGCTTGGGGCTGTTGTCGCAGGCGGCAAGGAGGGCCAGGACGGCGGCCGCGGCGGCGAGACGGGGAAAGCTCATGGAAGACTCCGATCAGTCGGTGCTGGCGCGTTCCCTAGCAGAGCCCGTCGCTGAAGCCTACCGGCCACGAGTGAGCGCACAACAGCGCCATAGCCACCCCGCAACGGGAACCCTGAGCGGCGGCGACTAGTTGACCTCCCGAACAAGGAGGACCCTCTCATGTCCAAGCATATGCCGCCAGTTCCGCCTGCAAACCGCAGCCCCAAGGGCCCCGACGGCCATGCCCATCCGCCCGTTGAGCAGGGCCACCAGCCCGGCCGCGACGAGCGCAATTACGACAAGCAGGGGCGGCAGGGAAACAGCAAGATCAACACGACCAATCAAGGCTATCAGCAGGACCGGTGATCATGTCCACCTCCAAGAAGCACGAGGAGACCAACCGTCATCATGGCGGTCCGGGCTCCAGCCACCAGCGGCCCGATCTCCCCGATCCGACGGAGGGTCGCGGCCCCGAACCTGGCCAGCCCACCAATGATCGCCAGTCGCATGTCTCGGGTGGCGGCGGTGTTCGCGACAGCCACCATACCCATCACGCCCCCGAAAAGGGCGGCAAGACGACGGAGGGACCGTGATGCCCAGCGGCAAGATCTCGACTGGCCCGAATGCCCGGGCCAGAGACGAAAGCATCGCCCAAACCGCAACCGGGCTACCGAACGACAGCAGCCGCGCGGTGGAGATCGACGACGAAGAAGTTCGCCGTGTCGAGCGTAAGCTCAAGGGCGAGCCTGCTGAGAACAAGGAGAGCAGCAAGTGACGCTCCGGGAGTTCCTCGACCGCGTCAAAGGCGTTCCGGAAGACGCTGTGCTCTGCATCGCCGAAGTCGACGAAGCCTTCGCGGCCAATGTTGCGCAGGTAGAAACCATCGATAGCGCACGCGCGGAGCGCGGTGACGCCGCCGACACGGAAGCTATCGAACTCGCCAATGGCAATGACAGCGTGGTCGTCCTCCGCTGGTGAGTTAGCTCATGAACCAGAGCCAAAGCACCCGCGGGCGGCATGTCCGCGGGTGTTGTTCATGGTGCGTTCCAGGTGTAGTCTGACGACCGCCTCGGAGACGACTAGTGACACAGCGCGCCGGCAGCGCCGATCTACCCCTGCATGGCGGCCGGGTTCCCGCTTGGCTTGCGCAGCGCATGGCGCGGCTCGGCGCGGTCATCTGCCAGGCGATCGTGCTCGAATATGGCCGCGACGAGTTGTTGCGTCGGCTTGCCCATCCGTTCTGGTTCCAGTCGTTCGGCGCGGTGATGGGCATGGACTGGCATTCCTCTGGAATCACCACGAGCGTCATCGGAGCGCTCAAGCGCGGACTTCAGCCGCTCGAGCGAGAGCTCGGCCTGCACGTCTGCGGCGGGCGCGGTCGCCATTCCCGTAGGACCCCCGACGAGCTCGTTTCAATTGGCAACCGGGTCGGATTCGACGGTGCTGCCCTCGCCAGGGCGAGCCGCCTCGTCGCGAAGGTCGACAGCGCCGCTGTGCAGGATGGCTTCGAGCTCTACCTTCACGGCTTCATCGTTGCCGACGATGGCCGCTGGGTTGTCGTCCAGCAGGGCATGAAGGGCGATGCCGGGCAGGCCCGGCGCTACCACTGGCAGTCCGAAGGTCTCGGAAGCTTCATCGAGCAACCGCACACCGCGATCGACGGCACCTCACAGGGAACGATCGTGAACCTCACTGACCGACGGGCCGAGCGGTCGCGCAGCGCCCAACTTGAGCTGCTGGCGGAGATGGGCCCCGACGGCATCGTTCGCGAGGTCCGGCTCATCGAAGCCCGCGCCGTACCCACGGCCGAGCCGGACCAGCCCTTCCTGCCGCACCTCGTCATGCCCGCGCATCATGAGGTGAGGGCGAGCGACGTGATGCTGCGGCGGCTGCACGGCAGCCTTGCAGCCGCCGCCGACCGAGGTCCTGACGATTTCGCCGAACTGCTGCTCGTCCCCGGAGTTGGCGCACGCACCGTACGCGCCCTGGCGCAGGTGGCGGAGGTCGTTCATGGAGCACCTCACCGGTTTGCTGACCCGGCCCGCTTCGCCATGGCTCATGGCGGCAAGGACGGGCATCCATTCCCGGTGCCGCTTAAGGTCTATGATGAGACCATCGGTGTGCTGAAGCGTGCGGTAGCGAAGGCCAAGCTGGGCAACGAGGAGACGCTCGGAGCGATAAGGCGTCTCGACGAGAAGGCGCGTTGGCTGGAACGCACCGCGACCGGACCTTCGTTCGATGCCTTCATCGCCGAGGAGCGAGCCCGTGCGGCCGAGTACGGCGGGCGAACGGTGATGGACGACGTTGCCGCCGCTCGTGCCGTCCGCCGCAGCGCAGGCTGACAAACGGAGCCATCCGGCGACGTCGGCCATTGAGGACGCATGCTGTACTTCCTCGATTTCGAAGCGTCCTCGCTGCGCAAGGCTGGCTATCCCATAGAGGCCGGCTGGGTCGATGAAACCGGCGCCGCGGAAGAGCATCTGATCCGCCCGGCTCCTACCTGGACAGACTGGGACGAAGAAGCAGCCGCGATCCACCGCATCAGCCGCGAGACCTTGCTCCGGGAGGCCGAGCCGCACGATGCGGTCGCCTCGCGCATGATGTCGCTGCTCTCAGGGCAAGAGCTGTTCGCCACCGCACCATCGTGGGACGGCAAGTGGCTCAGCATGCTGCTCCGGGCAGCGGGAATCCCGCGCCACGCGCTGCGCCTGCGTGACAGCGACATCGCTTTGGCCGACGCGGCACGAGCCAGGCTCGGTCCAGCCGCCGATCAAGCCGCGATCACCGCCCTGCTTGCAAAGGTCCGTAGTGACGTGGAGCATGGCCCGCCGGCACACCGCGCCCTCGCCGACGCCAGAACAGAGTGGGAGGTCTGGCGGCGGCTCAGGTAAGGCAGCGCCTACTCGGGCTGCATGTCCTTACCGGTGTAGACTTCTTCCACCCAATACTGGTCTCGCCGGTCGAAGCCGTTGAAGGGCGTAAGGGACGCCTGGGTGTAGGCGCCCATCAGTCCGAACTCAATCCAGTCGTCCTCGTCGATGTCGGAGGGTAGGGTGAAGATCTGCGGCAGCACGTCATAGCTGTCGCAAGTGGGCCCCCAGACCGTGAAGTCTTCGAAGTTGCCGTCGTTGTCGTGGAGGCGCGGACCGCGCCAGACGCGCACTGGCGGCGTGAAATGCATGAACTTCACTTCCATCAGCGAACCGTAGGCCCCATCGTTAAGATACACCGAGACGCCTCCGCGCTGGTGCTTGACGCGCAGCAGCAGCGAGGTCGATGACGTAACGAGCGCGCGGCCGGGCTCGATGATCTGCTCCGGCGGCGAATTACCGAAGTTGTCCTTGATCGCCGTATGGATGGTCTCGAAGTAGTAGTCCATCGGTGGCGCCGTGCTGGTCGGGTAAGGCGCCGGGAAGCCGCCGCCCATGTTCAGCCGCTTGAGCTCGATGCCGGCCTCGGCCACGATCCGCGCCGCGGCCGCGATGTGCCGCTCGTACGCGTAGGCGTCCTCGCACTGGCTGCCAACGTGGAAGCATAGGCTGGGCGTGTAGCCCATCTGCTCGACAAGCGTCACGATCTCGGCGGCGCCTTGTTCCATGACGCCGAACTTGATGCCGAAGTCGTAGGACTTCAACGCTTTACCGGCCTTGAAGCGCGTCGTGACCTCGATGTCTCGGCTCGGAGCAACCACGGCCGCGAGCTGATCAAGTTGCTGCGGATGGTCGATGGTGAACGAACGGACGCCGAACTCCTCGTATGCCCGCTCGATCTCGCGCTTGTTCTTGATCGGGTTGTTGTAGTGCATCGCCGCACCTGGCGCGCATTCCCGAATCAGCTCCATCTCGCGATTGGAGGCCACGTCGAAAGCCTTCACGCCCTCGTTGTGCAGCTGCTTCAAAATGTGTGGCGAAGGGTTGCACTTGACCGCGTAGGTCAGCAGGCCGTCGAAGCCCTTCCGGAAGAGCTTGGCGGAGCGGTGAAGCTCGCGTTCCGAGAACAGGAAGCTTGGGAAATCCGGCGCCTCGGCGGCAATCAGGGCCGAAGTCGTGGGGTAGACCGTGTCATGCTGCACTTCGGTCATGATGCCTGCCTAGAGTTTCCCGGAACCGGGCCCATATAGGAGGCCGCGCCCTTGCCCGCAACGGCATCATTGCCGTGGAGGTTGCACTCCGTCGATCCTTGAGCAGCAATGTCTCCTGACATCGTAAACAGGCCCGCCTGAAGGTCCGGCAATGAATACCCTCATGCGCTTATTGATCGTTTGCCTCGGCAGTGCCGTGGTCGGCTTCGCCGCGGCACAGTTTGTTACGACTCCAGCTGGACAGGAGGCGGCGGCGCAACCTGCACCGGCAGCCCTAGTCCAAACAATAGGGGAGCCGCCGGCGGCGGCCGGCGAGCCGGCCGCCCCTCGAGCGCTGCCGACAAGCAGGGAAGAGGTCGAGCTCAGCTTCGCCCCAGTGGTCGCGCAGGTGAGCTCGTCGGTGGTCAATGTTTACG
>JAEZBF010000023.1 GCA_023427545.1 Pseudomonadota bacterium | reverse complement strand
CGCGTGCGCCCGATCCGAAGGCATAGGCCGGCTCGATGGGATGGTGCTGCGGGAGAATACCCGCATGCTGCAGCTCTGCACCGAGCTCGGGTTCACCCCCCGTCCCGACGCGAGCGATCCATTATTGTTGGGCCTTTCGCTCGGGCTCAGGTGACTGCAATCGCATGTGCTGGATGTGAAGAGAGCAGCAATACCAACGGTTACGGCGCTTCATGACCTGGATCAAGAAATGAGCGCCCGTTGCGGATAAAGACCTCAGGAACGCGAACGGAGTACAGCTTTCCATGCGGCTGAAGGACAAGGTTGCAGTAATCACCGGAGCGGCCTCCGGCATCGGCCAGGCCGCGGCGCGCCGGTTCGTCGAGGAAGGAGCCAAGGTCGTAGCCGTCGATTGGCATGAGGATACGCTTCAAAAGGCACTGGCCCAGATCTCCGGTGCCATCGTCCCCTTCGTCGCCAACGTCGCCGAGGAGGCAAGTGCGGCCATGGTGGACCGCGCGGTCAAGGAATTCGGCCGCCTCGATATCCTCGTTAACAACGCGGGCGTGATGGACCTGTTTCAGTCGGTCGCGGACGTCGACAATGACACCTGGCGCCGCGTGATGGCGGTTAATGTGGATGGACCGATGTTCGCCATGCGGCGCGCCGTTCCGCTCATGCTCTCCCAGGGCAGCGGGGCAATCGTGAACGTCGCATCGGTCGCCGGCCTCGGCGGAGGCTCGGCGGGCGCCGCATACACAGCCTCGAAGCACGCTCTAATCGGCCTAACCAAGAGCACGGCTTTCCAGTACGCAAAGAGCGGCATTCGATGCAACGCCATCGCTTCGGGCGGCGTCGAGACCAACATTATGAAGAGCATAGATTCCGCCAAGGTCGATCAGGCTGCCCTGGGCCGGCTAGGCGCATACCATGCGACGAACCCGGGAACGCTCAGCCCCGAAGATCTCGGCAACGTGCTGCTGTTCCTTGCCTCCGACGAGGCGCGACACGTCAACGGCGCGATCATTCCTGTTGACATGGGATGGCGCGCGGCGTGATTGGCCGTGTGCCAGAGGTCGGAGGATTTTTGCACGTCGCGGCTTCTGACCGCTGCGGCGTCTACTCAAGCGATTTCAGGTACGAGATGATGGCTTGGGCCTGTATCGGATCGAACTCGAATTCGGGCATATCAGGGTGGCCGCTGACCAACCCTTCCACCAGGCCTTCTTCCAGGGCGTCGACATCGAAACGATCGTGAAGCGATCGGAAGGGAGGGGCCCCGTGATGTGGACTGAGCCCCACAGCTCCGGTGGCGTGGCAAACCGAGCAATATTCCTCAACCAATTGCCAGCCCGTTTCAACATCTGACTCGGACGCGCATGCGGCGCAGGTGAGCATGAGGATAATCAGCGGGCAGACCAAATATCTCATCATCTTGCCTTTCAAGAGCTCAGACGCACACCTTCCATGACCACCCCTTGCAAGGTTTGATCCACCTCAATCCGCCACGAACTGACGAAGCAGATTGCTTGGCATTTCGTATTTGCGAAGGAGGGCGCCTGCGCCGTGCCGCGGCTGCATCCGTCCACGCCTCATTGACGGACGCGAGGTGCGTCCGGTGGGGCCCGCTGCACTAGAATACGGAGTTCCCCTCGACCGCGAGTCTCTCTTGAGCCGGATCAAACTCTGAGGTGTCAGGGTTTGGCATGGTGCGCCGATGATCGAGGTGCCCACAAGATCGACCGTGCTCGGCCCTCTCCTCCGTACTGAGCGGCTTACCAAGACCTACCGCATGGGTGAGGTCGAGGTGCTGGCGCTCGACGCGGTGGATTTCACTGCGGATGCCGGTGAGTTCGACGTCATCCTCGGGCCGTCAGGCTCGGGCAAATCCACATTCCTCAACCTGGTAGGTGGTCTCGATACCCCAACCTCCGGGGAGGCGTGGTTCCTCGAACAGCGGCTCGCTCACGCCGGCGAACGCGAGCTAACACGCTACCGCCGGGAACACGTTGGGTTCGTGTTCCAGTTCTACAACCTGGTCCCAAGCCTCACCGCCCGCGAGAACGTAAAGCTCGTCACGGAAATTTCGCGAGATCCGATGCGTCCGGAAGAGGCGCTCGAACTCGTTGGATTGGGCAACCGGCTCCACCACTTCCCGGCTCAGCTCTCCGGGGGCGAGCAGCAGCGAGTCGCGCTCGCCCGCGCGATCGCCAAGCGACCGCGCATCCTGCTTTGCGACGAGCCAACCGGCGCACTGGACTCCAAGACGGGGATCGTCGTGCTGGAGGCGTTGACCAAGGTGAATAACGAGCTTGGAACGACAACCCTCGTGATCACCCACAACGCAGCCATCCGCGCGATAGCCCACAGGGTGATCAACTTCGCCAACGGGCGGATCGTATCGATCGAAACCAACGCCGTCCGCGTCGTGGCGTCGGCAATCAGCTGGTAGCGCCGTGCACGCACTCCACGCCAAGCTGCTGCGCGAACTCCGCCGACTTTGGGCACAGGTCCTTGCCATCGCCTTGGTCATGGCCGCGGGTGTCGCAACGCTTGTGATCGGTGTCGGCACCTACCAATCACTCGACCAGACGCGGAGCCTTTACTATGACGCCAACCGGTTCGCCGACGTCTTCGCGGGACTGACCCGGGCTCCCCGCGCGCTGCTCAATGACCTCGCCGCAGTCGACGGCGTGCTCACGGTCGATGGTCGGATCGTCGAACTCGCCCTTGCGGACATCGAGGGGCTGAGCGAGCCGGCCTCGGCACTTCTGGTCTCGCTGCCGCAGGGGGAGGAGCCGCTCAATCGGCTCTATCTCCGGAGCGGTCGCCTACCCGAGGTCGGACACACAATCGAGGCGGTAGTCAGCGAGATCTTCGCCAAGGCACGCGGACTGGGCCCCGGTTCCCACCTCAAGCTGGTGGTCAATGGAGCGCTCCGTGATGTGACCATCACCGGCATAGCGCTCTCTCCCGAGTACATTTACGCAATGGCCCCCGGCGAGACGATGCCGAACGAGGGTCGGTTCGGCGTGTTGTGGATGCCCGAGAAGGTTCTCGCGGCCGCCTATGACCTCGAGGGCGCCTTCAATTCCGTGTCGCTGAAGCTTCTGCCCGGCGCCTCCACGCCTACGGTGCTTGCCGAAGTCGACCGGCTGACGGCCCCATTTGGTGGACGGGGGGCCCACGACCGAACCCAGCAGCTCTCCCACGCCTATCTCGAATCTGAGCTGACGCAGTTGCGGGGCATGAGCTCGGTCCTACCGCCGGTATTCCTCCTCGTGGCGGCCTTCCTGGTCAACATGACCCTGACGCGGCTGATCGCGCTTGAGCGCGAGCAGATCGGACTTTTGAAGGCGCTCGGGTACTCCTCCTGGTCGGTCGCGTGGCACTACATCGAGTTTGTCCTGCTGATCGGCCTCCTCGGGACGGCTATCGGCTACGCAGTCGGGATCTGGGCAGGCAACGGCCTCACGCGGCTCTACGCCCGCTTCTATAGCTTTCCCATCCTGGTCTTCAGCCGGGAGCCCAACCTCTACGTCATTGCTGGGAGCATCACGCTCGCAGCCGCCGTGGTCGGCGCCATGCGAGCCGTGAGGAAGGCCGCCTGGCTGCCGCCCGCGCTGGCGATGCTGCCGCCGGCGCCCCCGACCTACCGGCAGGCGCTCGGCGGAAGAAATCCGTTTCATCCGCAGCTGCCGGAGACATGGACAATGGTGTCGCGCCATCTGCTCCACTGGCCGTGGCGAACCGCCGGCGGCGTGCTCGGCATGGCCTTCTCTGTCGCCATCCTGGTGGGCTCGCTTTGGTCGTTCGGATCGATGGAGTTCATGATCGACTACACGTTCAACCGGACCGAACGGCAGGACGCGACAATCAACTTCCTGACAGCTAAGCCCTCGACGGCGATATACGAGATCGCGCGTTTGCCAGGCGTGATGGCCGCGGAACCGTTCCGCTCTCTAGGGGTGGAAATCCGCAACGGGCATGTGAGCCGCCGCGTCAGCATTACTGGGCACCAGTCCGACAGCGAACTCACCAAGTTGATCGACGCCAACAGTCAGGCCATCCCCCTGCCTGACGATGGGGTGATCATCGCCCGGACGCTCGCCGGTCTCCTTGGCGCCCGGCCCGGCGACACCCTCGAAGTCACTCCACTTGACGGCGATCGTCGCACTCGCCGCGTCACCGTCGCCGGTATCGTCGAGAGCTATCTCGGTCTCGCCGCCTTCATGAATCTCGACGCGCTGAACCGGTTGTTCGGGCGATCGCAGCTGATCTCCGGAGTGCATGTTGCCGTCGACGAGGCGCTGCAGCCGGTTCTGTTCGCCAGGATGAAGGCAACCCCCTCGCTCGGCCTCATCAGCCTGCGCACTGTATCACTCAAGCGCTTCCGCGAGACAATGGCGCAGAACATGTTCGTAATGATCGGCGTGCTGGTTGCGATGGCGGGCGTGATCGCCTTCGGCGTGGTCTACAATTTCGCACGCATCTCGCTCTCCGAGCAGGGGCGGGAGATGGCGAGCCTGCGCGTCCTCGGGTTCCGCAGGGGTGAGGTTTCGGCCCTTCTGCTTGCTGAGATCGCCGTGATCACTCTGCTGGCGCAGCCGCTCGGCTGGTTTCTGGGTGACCGCCTCGCGACAGGCATGGTGAACAGCTTCTCCTCGGAGATCTTCACTATGCCGTTCGTGCTCGGCCCCGATGTCTTCGTCTACGCGAGCGCGGTGGTTATCGCGGCAGCTCTGCTCTCCGCATTCGTGGTCCGCCGGCGGATCGACCGGCTCGACCTGATCGCCGTCCTCAAGACGAGGGAGTGAAATCAATGATCGGTCGTATCGTCAGCCTCGCCATCGTAATCCTCATTATTGCGGGCGCCGCGTGGGCCCTCTGGCCGCGCCCCGTCGTCGTAGAGACTGCTGTTGCAGAACGTCGCGAACTCGTCGTCAGCATCGAACAGGAGGGTCTTGCGCGTGTCCGCGAGCTGTTCCGCGTATCAGCTCCAATTGCGGGGCGCATGATCCGCGTGACCATGCACGCCGGCGATCCGGTGTCGCTCGGTCAGACCATTGCGACAATCGAACCAGCCGGGCCGGGTCTGCTCGACGATCGCTCGCGGCGGATTGCCGAGGCCTCTGTGGAAGCGGCAAACGCAGGCGTGTCTCTTGCCGAAGCGGGGTTGGCCCAGGCCGAAGCGCAAAACGCGTACGCTCAGTCGGACATGAAGCGGAAGAGTGCCCTAGCGGGTCGCGGGCTGGTCTCAACTCAGATCGAGGAACAGGCAACCCTCGCGGCTGCAACGGCGCAGAAGAATGTCGAGGTGGCCCGTGCTACCCTGTCAATGCGCGAACAGGATCTCGAGCGGGCGCGTGCCGCCCTGATCGAGGGCACTGGAACCGTTGCTACGGGCGGTAGCTGCTGCGCCACTGTTCGGAGCCCCGTCGCGGGCCAGGTGCTGGCGGTGCTTACCGAAAGCGAGCAGGTGGTGCAGCCTGGAACGCCCTTGCTCGAGCTGGGAGAGCCGACGAACCTCGAGATTGCCGTCGACGTCCTGTCCACGGATGCGGTGCGGATCAATCCCAGGGATTCCGCAACTATTGAGGCATGGGGTGGGGAGCCATTGCGTGCCGAGGTCGCGAGCATCAGCCCAGCAGCCTTCACGAAGGTCAGCGCGCTGGGCATCGAGGAGCAGCGGACCGAAGTCGTCCTCAACCTCCGCGATCCTCCGCAAAAATGGTCTCGCCTGGGACACGGATTTCGGGTGATTGCGCGCATTGTGGTGTGGCGCGATCCCGCCGCGCTTTCAGTGCCGATCGGAGCGCTTTTCCGTCAGGGCGGCGACTGGGCGCTCTACCTTGTGCAGGACGGTCGGGCTCGGTTGCGCCGCGTTACCATCGGTCAGCGGAACGGCGCTTTTGCGCAGGTGGTGGCGGGGTTGGAGGGCGGCGAGGTCTTGATAATCCATTCCCCCGACACGGTTCAGGATGGTACCCCGGTGGCGCTGCTGCAGGACGCAGTTGAAGCTCCCCCCCCGGTCACGTCGGCAGACAACTAGATCTGCGACGCGACGGCGACCGCGGTTGGGGACCTCCCACGACGCTGTCTGCCGATCGATTGACCCACGTCAAGCAACTCCCGCCCGGCTGCTGCCAGAAGTCGGCGACGCGTCAATTCCGAACCCCGTCGGAACGTGACCCTTGGGAGGTAAGTCATGCCGCACAAACAGGTACTTTTTCGCTCCGAGGCCCGGGACAAGATTATGCGCGGAGCTACACAGCTTGCCGACGCTGTCCGCGTCACGCTGGGGCCGCGGTCGAAATCGGTGCTCATCCAGAAGAAGTGGGGCAGCCCGATTGTCTGCAATGACGGCGTAACCATCGCTAAGGAGTTTGATTTAAAGGATCCTGAGGAGGACCTCGGCGCCCGCATGCTGCGCCAGGCGGCGGAAAAGACCGGCGAATTGGTCGGCGACGGGACCAGCACCGCGACCATCCTGGCACACGCCATCCTAGCCGATGGCGTGCGCAACGTCGTCGCTGGCGCGAGCGCTATAGACCTCAAGCGCGGCCTCGACCGGGGCACGCGTGCCGTTGTCGCGGCGCTGAAGGAGCTCTCACGCCCCGTGCAGAGCCGCACGGAAAAGGAACAGGTCGCGACCATATCCGCCCACAATGATCCGGAGATCGGCAGGCTCATCGCGGATGCGCTCGAGAAAGTCGGAGATGACGGCGTTATCACGGTAGAAGAGGCAAAGACTACGGAGACCGCACTTGAAGTGGTCGACGGCATGCAGTTCGATCGGGGCTTCATCTCGCCCTACTTCATCACCAGCCCTGAGCGCATGGAATCCGTGCTGGAGGACCCAGCGATCCTCGTGGTCGACGGCAAGGTGAGTGCTCTCCAGGACCTCATCCCGCTGCTCGAAAGCATCGCCAAGGCCGGAGCCCCGCTGTTGGTCATTGCCGAGGACGTCGAGGGCGAGGCCCTGGCGACGCTCATCGTGAACAATCTGCGGGGCACGTTCCGTAACTGTGCGGTAAAGGCGCCGGGCTTTGGCGACCGTCGCAAGGCCGTTCTTGAGGATGTCGCCACCCTGACGGGTGGCGCGGTGATCTCCCCCGATCTCGGACTGAAGCTTGAGAACGTCACACTTGCCAATCTCGGCCACGCCAAGCGCGTAACCGTCGACAAGGAGGTGACCACCATCATCGGCGGTGCTGGCAGCCAGGAGGCGATCCATGGGCGGGTCGAACTGATCCGCCGAGAGATCAAGAAGACCACCAGCGAGTATGATCGTGAAAAGCTCGAGGAGCGGCTGGCTAAGCTTGCTGGCGGCGTGGCTGTCGTTCGCGTCGGGGCGCCGACCGAAGCGGAGATGAAGGCACGCAAGGATGCGTTCGACGACGCGGTGAGCGCCACTAAAGCCGCAGTGGCCGAGGGCATCGTGCCCGGCGGGGGACTCGCGCTCCTCCGCTGCACCAAGGCTGTCGACGAAGAGCTGGCGCGCTGCGAAGGCGATGAGCGGGCCGGCGTGCAGATCCTGCGGCGCGCCCTCGAGGCGCCGGCGCGGCAGATTGCAGAGAACTCCGCCACCGATGGCGGCGTTGTCGTTGCCCGCATGCTCGAAAGTGAGGGTGGGCTTGGCTACGACGCCGCGACCAAGACCTACGTCGACCTGATGGCCGCCGGTATCATCGATCCCACCAAGGTTGTACGCGTTGCGCTTGAGAACGCGGTCAGCGTTGCCGGGGTGCTGCTCCTGACCGAAGCGACGATGACCGAGCTGCCTAACCTCCCAACCGAGAGGATGCAGGTGCCCGAGCCCGCCCTCTGACCGAAGCGAGCTCGACCGATCGGAAGGTTGATCAGGGTCAAAAGACCCCGACCACGCGGCGCTACCCTGGCGGGGTCTCAATCAAGGAGGATCGTCATGACCGAGACCGCTACCAAGCTCCCCGTCAAGATCGCCGAAAAGGCGGCTGCACCCTCGCCGGGCCCAGTCTGGCCGCACTTCAGTGACCTCCGCCGCGAGATCGACCAGCTATTTGACGATTTCGGCCGCGGCTGGCTCACGCCGTTCCGCAGCCTGCCCAAACTTCCGGGCGTCACCAGCGAATTCTCGTTCGCGAGCCCGGCTGTTGATTTCGTCGAGAAGGACACCGGCTTTGAGCTCACGGCAGAGTCGCCGGGCATCGCGGCCAAGGACGTCGATGTGTCCATGAAGAACGGCATGCTGGTCATCAAGGGCGAAAAGAAGAACGAGAAGGAGGAGAAGTCCAAGGACTATCACCTCACCGAGCGCCAGTATGGTTCGTTCCAGCGCACTTTCGCGCTGCCCGAGACCGTTGACACCTCCGCCATCGAAGCCCGTTTCGCTAATGGCATCCTCACCGTCACTCTTCCCAAGCCGGCCGAGGCGCAGAAGCCAGCCCAGAAGATCGAAGTGAAGGCAGCCTGATCGTCGCGTTCCGCCGGTCCTGCCCACCTAGGGCATGGCCGGCGACTTCTCGCAGCGCGCCGCCAACCCGTACCCAGATCGAATGCCCAGTTCTTCTGGTGCTGCCGCGTTGCCTCGATCGTGGCTGAAATTGCACGGCTGCTTGCACCTCACCTCAACCTCCTGCTCGTGCGCAAGCCTGGGGTGCCTAGGCAGGAGCAATCGGCAATGGGGGCAGTGCCGATGTGAATGGACCCCTCGTCGTTCGGAATGCGCGGCAGCCTTGGCAGCTGCTGCGGACGAGATCGTCCGTCTCACCCTTGGAAGAGACGTTCGCCGGCGTCGGCGCATGCTACTTGGACTTCACCCAGCTCTCGGAAGAGAAAGTCATTCGCGAGTTGGGTGGTGTACGGCCGCTGCAATGGGCCACAGGGATCGCGGATGCTGCAGCAACTTGAGGAGTCATCCGACCGTGAGATGATCTTCCACGGCAGTGACGCCGGACGCCGCCCACGCCGCCCGCTCGGCCAGCCTACGGTCTCGCCAGGTCTTCACTCGTCCCTCTAGGGTTACCTTGTTACCAGCAACCTTTACGCGAATCCCATCCGCTTCGAGCTCGGCGCTGCGGCGAAGGGCATCCTCGAGATTCTTCTTAACGTCGAGCGGAGACACCCTTGGCTTCAGAACGATGTTGTTGGTGATGCCGGTCACGCCCCTGAGATCGCGAACAGCATTCTCCGCCCCTGCCCGCTGATAGAACCAGTCCAGCTTGCCGCTGAGCGTCACCCAGCCACGCTCTACCTTGACGGTTATCTTGCCCTCAGGAACGACGGTACTCCACTTGAGGGTCTCGAGGACCCGGGCCGCGATTTCCTCGTCGCTGGTGCCTTGTCCAAGATTATGTCGAACCTCAATCTCTTGGGCGATACCGCGGACGCCCTTGATGCGCGCCACCGCCCGTTCGGCCGCAAGCTTCTGGCTGTAGGTCGGGACGTGACCCGTCAGGGTGACAATTCCGTTCTCGACCATGACGCCGATATCGTTCGCGTCGATACTGGGCTCGAACTCAAGTTCATCGAGGACGTCCTGGCGAATGCTGCTGTCGCTCATTGTGTTCTCCTGCTGAAGGTTGTGGAACGAGGTTCCTTCTTAGACTTCAGCGGATTTCGTCACCGCCGCCGTTGAGATGGATCAAGTCTGCTTGCTGGACGGACGGGCGCCGCCTGGGGAACCAGCCGGTAGCTCGTAGCCGTGTGCCTGCAGCAGCTCCGCGATGGATGGCGTAACCTTCCGGCAGCCACAGTGGAGCGCATGTTGGAAGTGCCAGGCGGCCCGCTGTTGTTCGGTGGGGTTGCGGGGCATCGGATGAGCGCGATGCCACTCGGCATTGATGGTCACGATACGATGCTCCGCCAGTTGCTTGAACTGCTGCGCCAGAGCAGTCGCGACAGCGGGGCGCGCGATCTAGTGATGCTCCGCCGTTCTTCCTCGAATCCGCCGCGCTTCAAGGCGTGATTGCGACCTTGAGCACCCCGTCCCGCTGATTACCGAAGAGGTCATAGGCAGCAACAATGTCGTCGAGCTTGAAGCGGTGCGTCACGAGCGGCCGCAGGTCGGCACGCGCGGAGGCGATCACATCCATCAATCGGCTCATCCGTTCCTTGCCGCCGGGGCAGAGCGTCGTCACGATCGACAGATCGGCAAGGCCTGCGCCAAAGGCGTCGAGTGGGATCTTGAGATCGCCGGAGTAGACTCCGAGCGACGATAGCGTACCGCCCGGGCGCAGCGATCGCAGTGCGCCTTCGAACGTTGCCTGCTTTCCGAGCGCCTCGATCGCGACATCGACTCCACGCCCATCGGTCAGCCGCATGATTTCCGCCGCCGGATCGACCTTGGAAAAATCGACGATCTCGTCTGCCCCGAGCTGCCGCGCGATCTTCTGACGCGCGAGGACACTCTCCACCGCAATGATCCGGGTCGCCCCCATCAGCCTGGCGCCAACGGTAGCGCAAAGTCCGATCGGTCCTTGCGCGAAAACCGCAACCGTATCCCCGATCCTGATGCGGCCACGCTCCGCACCCGAGAAGCCGGTCGACATGATATCGGGACACATCAGGACCTGCTCGTCGGTGAGCAAATCGGGCACCTGCGCGAGGTTTGTCATGGCATCGGGCACGAGCAGGTACTCGGCCTGGGCGCCGTCGATGGTGTTCCCAAAGCGCCAGCCTCCGAGAGGCTTGAAGCCGTGCCTGGTACCTGCTCCGTCCTGAGAATGGCAGCCGCAAAGGCAGGCCATGGAATGGCCGGAAGGTGTGATCGCACCGGCAATGACCCGCTGGCCTTCGGCGAAGCCCTGTACGGCCGAGCCGAGCTTCTCGATGATCCCGACGGGCTCATGGCCGACCGTGAGGCCTCTAGCGACTGGATATTCACTTTTGAGGATATGGACATCAGTCCCACAAATCGTTGTCATCGTAATGCGAATGAGGGCGTCGAGGGGGCCGACATCTGGGATCGGCTTGTCCTCAAGCTCGATCCGTCCCGGTTCCACGAACACTGCGGCCTTCATCTGCTTGACGGTGCGACGTCTGGTCGAAGTAACGCGCTGTGACTTGAGCTCGGCGTGGACGATCGACATGGCACGACTTTCCCTCCTTTGAGATGTGGGAAGGATATGATCGAGCGCGGCCGAGAGATTGACTCAGATCAAGGGCGGCACGAGCAAGCGCCTGTGAGCTGCCCGGGCGAGCAGTGATTTCAGCGTACTCCCTCCCAGACACGGCGCTCGGTCGCAAGAGAATCGTCCACGATCGAAGACGCGGTGTCGAAGCGCATCGTTGCCCTGCGCTCGAGGTCATACGCCGGCCATCCCGGGTTGCCCGTCTTTGCGAAGGTGACCCAGGCGCCATGCACTTTGTCGGCAAGCGGCGGTGGGGGATCGGGTCCGAGAAGCTGCTCTGTTCCCTTGTCGAGGGTCTTGAAGACGAACGGGATCTCGACGGCGTGCGCGGCGCCGAGACCACCAAACTGTGGCGACCGCCAAGCGAATTCGTACATGTAGGTCGACGATCCGTTTTGACCTGCCACGTGGGCTTCGGCCAATCGCAGCGCCGGGATGCGCCAGCCCCAATCGGTGTTGAGCGCGGCAAAGAGATCGCCGGGAGCTGCACCGGGGTGCATAACGCGATAGGCCGTAAGGGTTTCTTGCACCGGAAGACCAAAGCTAGCGATCGTGCCGGCGAGCGCCTCCTCAGGGATCTGCGCGGTTACACCCGTCGGCACGAAGAACAGGCGCGTCTCCTCGGTGTTAGTGCCGATCATCAGATCGACAGCCTTGGAAGCTCCGTCCCGGATTAGATCGACCGGAGCTGCCGAAAGGATATCGCCGTCGATTACCGGCTGCCAAGGAAGTGTTGTCATCGCCACCTCTCCCCAGATCGTGGGATCAGGATTGGACATGATCTCGAGCTTGAGCGCCTCTTGGGCAGCAATCTGGCGGTCCACACCTACGGCTGCGATTGCCGCGCGCGTCGGCTCGACGCCAAGGGTAGCGGCGAACCGTTCGCCAATATGTTTCGCGATCGGGCCGGGGCTGACGTGCTGTCCACCCCCGCTTTCTACGATTGCGCGTCTGAAGAGGCCAGCCGCACGCGGCATGGAGCAGAGGATTGCGACACTACTCGCACCCGCCGATTCACCGAAGATTGTAACCGTGGCAGGATCGCCGCCGAACGATGCGATGTTGTCCCGTACCCACTCGAGCGCTGCGACTTGATCGAGCAGGCCGACGTTAGCGATCCCGTCGCCCAGGTGGAGGAAACCGGCGGCGCCGACACGGTAGTTGATCGTGACCAGCACCACCCCACCGCGGGCGAAACTGCTGCCATCGTACCACGGAGAAGCCCCGGTCGCGTGATACTCGAACAGCCCACCGGCGATCCAGACCATCACCGGCTGGCGTGCACCGAGGTCGCTCGACCAGATGTTGAGAGTCAGGCAGTCGTCGCCCGGAGCGGTCTCCTCGGGCGGAACGAGCATTGCCACCTGGGGCGGATAAACCGACTGCGGCGCCTTTGGTCCGAACCGAAGCGCATCACGAACACCCGCCCATGGCTCACGCGACCTCGGCGGCCAAAAGCGGTCTACTCCTGTTGGCGGGGCGGCGAACGGAAGACCCTTGAAAACGCTGACGCCATCCATCTCCGCGCCGCGAACATCTCCTTGCGCGATGCGGACGACGGGGCCTCCACCGTCTCCAGTCGCTCGTGCTAGACTCGGAACGAAACTGCCCGTTGCGCCAGCTATTGCTGTGCTCACGGAGCTCACCAGGAATTCCCGCCGCAACATCTCTCCGCTCCCGCTCTCATCCACTGGCGGAACATCTCGCCGGAACATTCCAGACAAGTCTCATCCGAGCGCGGCCCGTCGAGGTTGAGCTAGGTCAAGTCAGAAATTAGAACGGTCGGAGCGCAGCACAACGCTATCTCCGCAAGTGGAGAGAGCAACCAGGCCAAGAGCACATCAACAGGCCGAATTTGCGCAGGTCTGGTTCCTAATCGCAGGCGACCCCAGCCGGCCCTAGTCGTAGGCGATTGGACAAATCGGCCTAGAGCTGGAGGCTGGCGGCAGGGCGCAGCCGGCGTCGATAGTTGGCGGCAGCGGATTTTCACCACGGTTAGCCTAGCAGAGGTCCTTACGTATGGAAGTTACGCGCACTTACGCGCACATCCGGATCTGATCGTATCGGCAATGAGTATTGCCGATGCACGTGTCGCAATATCAGGGACTTAGGCCTAGTTCACTTTCCCACTTTGCCGCTAACGGCCAA
>JAEZBF010000313.1 GCA_023427545.1 Pseudomonadota bacterium | reverse complement strand
TGCTGCGCAACCGCAAGAAGATGAAACAAAAGGTCAAGGCGATGTCCTCAGAGGCGAAGGCCTCCGCCGGCATCATCGGCTCTCTGCCCTTCATCGTCGCGATCCTCGTTTCGCTGACAACCCCCGGCTACCTGCTGCCCCTGGTTCAGACGTCTATCGGCATGATCTGGCTCGGCGTTGCGGTGATCATGCTCGCGATCGGAACGTTCATCATGAACCGCATGATCCAGTTCGACATCTAGGCCGGTGCCATGGACAATCTCGTCGCGACGCTGACCAACCCTTCCTTCCTCACCGCCGTGCTGGCGGCGGTGTCTGCGGCGGCGGTCGTCTTCACCTTCGGCGCTTCGTTCGTCTCGACCGGCCCCAACATCAAGGCCCGGATCAAGCGTGTGGCGCTCGAGCGCGAGCGGATGCGCGCCGAAGAGATGGCGCGGCTGCGTGGCTTCGGCAGTGGCGACGGCGATGGCCGCGCCTCGATGCGCCGGACCGACAACACCCGCGACTACATGAAGAACATCGTCGACCGCTTCTCGCTGCAGAAGCTGCTCGCCGACGAGAACACCGTCGATGCATTGGCGCGCGCCGGCTATCGCGGTCAGGGCCCGCTCACGACCTTTGTCTTCATGCGGTTCGTGACGCCCTTTGTGCTGTTCGTCCTGGGCTTCGCCTACCTCAGCCTCACCATCTTCGCCGACCGCCCACTCTGGATGAATGCCGTTTACGCGCTCTTCGTCGGCCTTATCGGCGCTTACCTGCCCGGCCTGCTGCTCAAGAACCGCACTATCAAGCGTCAGCAGTCGATCAAGCGCGCCTGGCCCGACTGTCTCGACCTGCTGCTGCTCTGCGTCGAATCCGGCATGTCGGTGGAGATGGCGTTCAAGCGCGTCAGCAAGGAGATGGTCGACCAGAGCCCCGAACTGGCCGAGGAACTGACCCTCACCACCGCTGAACTGAGCTTCCTCGAGGACCGCACGCGAGCCTACGACAACCTTGGCCGCCGCACCGGTCTGGACAACGTGAAGTCGGTGATGACCGCACTGATCCAGGCCGAGCGCTACGGCACCTCGGTCGGCCAGTCGCTCCGCGTCATGGCCGAGGAAGGCCGCGAGACGCGGATGATGGAAGCGGAAAAGAAAGCCGCAGCACTGCCGCCCAAGCTGACGGTCCCGCTGATCCTGTTCTTCTTGCCCGTTCTCTTCATCGTCATCATCTCGCCCGCGATCATCCGGGTCTTCTCCCAGAACGTCAGCTTGGGCTGACCCCCCAGGTCGGCCGCTACAAACGAAAAGGGCCCCTCAGGGGCCCTCTTCCATTCACCATTCACCATTCACCATCCGCCATCCGCAACCTCACCCCTGCGCTGCTTCGATGGCGTCCCACTTGTTCTGCTGCGTGAGCAGGGCGCGGATATACGCCATGTTGGACTCGACGTCCTCGGGCGGCAGCTCGGCCGCGTAGAGTTTCCGGCTCTCCTCGAACCGCCCCTGCAGGCCGACAACCAGGGCGAGGTTCTGCCGGATCTTGCTCGAGGCGCCGCGCATCGCCACCGCCTTGCGCAGGTGCTTCTCAGCCGAGTCGAGATCGCTCGTCATGGCATAGGAGAGGCCGAGGTTCGCCTCGAGAGAAGCCTCGTTCGGCGCAACGACCAGCGCCTGGTTGTAAAGCTGGCGCGCCTCTTCGTTGCGCCCCATCTGGTCGAGCACAGCGCCCTTGACCGAAAGAGCGTTCCAGTCCGGCGCCGAAGGGTTGATGACGTCGTCGAGCACCGTGAGCGCCTGCTGGAACCGGCCGCTGGCCGTCAGCGCCTTGGCGTAGGCAATGCGGATGTCCAGATCCTTGGGATGGACCGCGATGCCGTTTTCGAGCACGGCGGAAGCCTGCTCCGGCTGCCCTTCCGCACGGAGCGCTGCCGCAAAAGCGATGATCGTTGCCTTGTCGCGCGGGCGCTTCTTGTAGCCCGCCGCGAGCTGGCTCATGTTGTCCTGCGCCTGGCCGCGGCTCAGGCTTGAATAATCCACCTCGGCGACCGCCGTTCGGTTGGCGGCGCAGGCGCTGAGCGAAAGGGCGGCGGCTCCGGCAAAGAGGAGTACGCGGGAAGCTTTGAGCAGGCGGTGAGACGGAAGTGCCATTGCGTTCTCGAAGCGATTGTTGGTGTGGCCCAAACCGCTCCGAGCAATAGTTCATTAACCCTAACGCGGCGTTAAGCCCGGTGGCGTTGCCGCCGCGGGTCCGAACCGCTAAACCCGGCGCGCCAACCGCGAGGGTTCTCACGATGCCGCTTTCAGAGACGCTGCCGCTGATCTGCGTACCTGAGGGAGGCGCAGAGCGGTTGCCTGCGCAGCAGCGCACGTGGGCGGCAGCCAACGGCTTCACCGGCCAGCGTGGGAGGCTCCTGCCGCTCGCCGGCAGCAAGGGCAGCCACGGCGGCTATCTTTTCGGCACCGGTGGGGAGGACCGCTCCACGTTCGTGCTCGGCCTCGCCGGCGCGGCGCTTGAGCCCGGCCGCTACAGCCTGCGCGGCGAGTTCGGCGCCCCCACGCTGAGCGCGATCGCCTTCGCGCTGGGGGCCTACCGTTTCGACCGCTACCGCAAGAGCAAGTCGACCCCCGAGCTGGAGCTGCCCGAAGCCGCCGATGCAGCCGAAGTGGCGCGGCAGGTTGCCGCCGCGACCCTCGCGCGCGACCTCGTCAACACCCCGGCCAACGATCTCGGCCCGGATGCCTTCGAGCGCGAGATCAGAAGCTTCGCGGCGTCCCGCAAGATGAAGGTCAGCGCGATCATCGGCGACGATCTGCTCAAGCAGAATTTCCCGATGATCCACGCTGTCGGCCGTGCTGCAGCCGAGCCGCCGCGGTTGATGGACCTGCGCTGGGGCAGGGCGAACGACCCCAAGGTGACCCTCGTCGGCAAGGGCGTGACGTTCGACACCGGCGGGCTCGACATCAAGCCCTCGGCCGGCATGCTGCTGATGAAGTAGGACATGGGGGGCGCCGCGAATATCCTCGGGCTCGCCAGCGCCATCGTGGACGCCAGGCTGCCGGTGCGGCTGCGCGTCCTCATCCCGATCGTCGAGAACGCGATCTCTGCGTCCTCCTTCCGGCCGGGCGACGTCCTCCGCTCGCGCGCCGGGATCACCGTCGAGATCGGCAACACGGATGCCGAGGGCCGCCTGATCCTTGCCGACGCCCTGGCTCTGGCCGACGAGGAGTCGCCGGAGCTGATCGTCGACATGGCAACCCTCACCGGCGCGGCGCGCGTGGCGCTCGGCCCCGACCTTCCGCCGCTCTATTCGACGGACGATACGCTCGCCTCCGAGCTCACCGCCGCCGGCGCCGCGGCCGAGGATCCGCTGTGGCGGCTTCCGCTCTGGTCGCCCTACGACAGCATGATCGCCTCCAAGATCGCGGACGTGAACAACGCCGGCGCAGGCGGCTTCGCCGGTTCGATCACCGCCGCGCTGTTCCTGCGCCGCTTCGTCAGGCACGCGAAGGCCTGGGCGCATCTCGACATCTTCGCCTGGGCGCCCGAAGCGCGGCCCGGCCGCCCCTTCGGCGGCACTGACCAGGGCATCCGTGCCGTTTATGGCGTGCTGAAGCGGCGATATAGTTGACGCTGATGGCGCCGGCCGTGCTGGCGGCTCAATAGCCGCGGTTGCGGTCCACCAGGTTCGGCAGCGGCCGCCCGCGCTCATGGTCGCGGATTACCTTGCTGAAATAGCTCACGCCGGTGCGCTCGTTGCTGATCGCCGCGATATGGGGCGTGATGTAGCAGTTCGGCATCGTCCAGAGCCGGCTTTCCGGCGGCAGCGGCTCCACCTCGAACACGTCGAGGCTCGCGGCGCCGAGCGTTCCGTCGGTCAGCGCCTTGATGAGGTCCGCCTCCCGCTGATGGCCGCCGCGTGCGGCGTTGATGACCGCCGGTCCGCCCTTGAGGCGTTCGCGCCGCAGCTGGCCGAACGTCTCGTAGTTGAGGATGCCCTCGGTCTCGGGCGTCAGCGGCAGCAGGTTCACCAGGATATCGGTCTCGGCAAGGAAGGCGTTGAACTCGAGCTCGCCGGCAAAGCACGCCACCCCCGGCAGGTCCTTGCGCGTCCGGCTCCAGCCTCGCACCTCATAGCCGAGCGCGATCAGCGCCTTGGCCGTATGCGCACCGATCACGCCCAGGCCCATCAGGCCGACGCTCAGCGTCGTCGCCGCGGCGGGGTAGTGCTGCACCCAGCGGCGCGCGAACTGGTCGAGCTTGAACTGCGTGAACAGCCGCTGGTGCATGGAAACGTTGGCGACGACGTAGTCGCTCATGCACTGGCTGAGCTCCTCGTCGACGAAGCGCACGATGGGCACGTCGGGGAGGTTGGGGTGCCGCAGCAGGCCATCGACCCCCGCGCCAAGCGACAGGATCGCCTTGAGCCGCGTCAGCCCGTCGAACGTTGTCGGCGCCGGCTTCCACACGAGCGCATAGGTGATCTCAGCCGGATCGAACTTCTCGCTGCTGAGGTAGACCGGGAACTTGCCGAGCTTTTCCCGCAACGCGGCGGCCCAGCCGGACTGATCACGGTCCGTCAGATGAATAAGCAGCGCCACGGCGGCAGACCTTACTGGGCGGTGGTGGTCGTAGCGATAGCCGGCGCGGTCATCGGCACCGCAGGCCGCATGGCACCGGCATCTCCGGCCGGCTGAGCGCCGGCAGCAGGAGCCGCTTCTCCCGTCGCCGGAGCGGCCTCACCGCCGGCTGCAGGCGCCGCCTCGGTTGCAGGAGCAGCAGGCTGCTCGGCGGGAGCCGCGGCACCCGACTGGCCCGTCGGCGCGGCATTCTGTGTCGCCTCGGGAGTGGGCGCTGTCGGCTGGCTTGGCGCCGGGCTGGCGTTGG
>JAEZBF010000277.1 GCA_023427545.1 Pseudomonadota bacterium | reverse complement strand
CTGAGCGATTGGGCGCGCCGTATCCGTGATGTGGACGCCAAGCGGGTGTGGATCTATTTCAACAACGATTTCAACGGCTACGCGATCAAGAACGCCACGACGCTGGCAGAAATCCTGTCAGCGATGTAGCCGGCCTAGATGCCGGCGTACCATTCGTAGCCCTGGTCCTCCCAGTAGCCGCCCTGCCCCCGGCCGAACCGCGCGAAAGAATCCACGAGCTCAATCGTGTGGACGTACTTGCTCGACTTATAGCCGAGCTGGCGTTCAACGCGGAGCCGCAGCGGCGCGCCGTTGGAAACCGGCAGGGCCTGGTTGTTGAGCCCGTAGGCGAGGATCGTCTGCGGGTGATAACAATCGATGAGATCGATGCTGCCGTAGAAGGGCTCGGGCGCCGATAAACCGCCGCCCATTTCGTCGAAGCAGTGAAACACGGCGAAGCGCGCGGTCGGCTTGGGCTTGGCTTCGTCGAGAACGGCTTTGAGCGGCACACCGGTCCACTTGGCGATGCAGCTCCAGCCCTCCACGCAGTCGTGCCGGGTGACCTGGCTTTTCGCGGGCATGTTGCGCAGCTGCTCGAGGTTGTAGCTGCGCGGCGTTTCGACGAGGCCGGTGACGCGCAGCTCGTAGTCCGCAAAGTTGTTGTTGGCGAGCGCGATGTACTCGGGCGTTCTCGGGTTGGTGGAGCCGTTCGGCCGTTGCGGCTGGCGGACCTCGCTCTCGGCGTATTCGGGCGCGAGGCTATCCGCCCCGATCAGGGCGCGCTGGACCCGGTAAGTGATTTCGTTGGCGCGCTCGAGAACGTCGCGAACAGGATCGCTGCGGTTGCCCAGGAAATCGAACTGCTCGCATCCGGCGAGCACCAGCGAAGAGGCCGAGGCCGCACCCAGGCCAAGCAGCCGGCGGCGGTTGAGGATGAGGCTGCTCATGGCCGGTCTCCCTCCTGCCGCGGTGTGCCCGGTGAGACCCGATACCAGCCCGTGATCATGGAGCGGAGCTCGTTGATCGGGCCGGCGAGCACCACCATGACGATGTGGACCAGAAAGAAGATCACCAGCAGCGCCATGGTGACGAAGTGGATCGTCCGCGCCGTCTGCCGGCCGCCGAACAGCTCGAGCAGCCAGTTGAAACCCGCGTTCATGCCGGGCGACATTGTGAGCCCGGTGAGCACGATCAGCGGGAACAGCACGAAGAAAACGATGAAGTAGGTGATCTTCTGCAGCGGCCCGTAGCTCCGGCTGTGACGGAAGCGGAACCGAGCGTGGTCGAGAACGTCGCCGGGTACGGCCGCAAGGTCACGCGGAGTGGGCAAGACGTCGCGCCGGATATGGCCGGAAAAGAAGCTCCAGACGAACCAGACGAGGATCGTCGCGAGGAATATCCAGCCGAAGAAGAAATGCACCACGCGGCCCGTGGCGAGGTCTCGGAAGGACGGGATCGTCGCCCACTCCGGGAAGGCGACGAAGTTCGCGCGGCCGTTCATCTCGCTTTTGCCGAGCACGCCGGTCGTATCGAACTTGTTGCCGAAGACGGTGGTGTAGCCGCCCGTGCCGCCGTCGGCCGTTTGCTCGGCGCCGATCTCGAGGATCGCGTTGTCGAAGGCAAAGCCCGACTGCTGTCCGATGTAGAGCGCCGGGTGCGCATTGAATATCTGCAGACCGGACAGCAACAGGAAGAACAGGCAGCCGGCCCAAATCCAATGCGTCAGGCGCGTGACGATGGACTGCCGATAGACCAGCGGCCCCCTGCCCGGCTTTGATGCGGATAACGCCTCACCCTCTGTCATTGTAGTCATGGGACGCCCCTCCCCGTGCGCGTCGTGCACGAGGAGAAACGGCACCCTTTCGGGCAGAGTTTCAAGTCACGTTGGGGCGAGAGCCGATCGATCAGGCGCTGTCGGGGTCCTTCCCCGGCACTACTTGGCCATCTTCATCGACCGCGACATAGCCGAGACCCGGTACATTGCCCTCAAAGCCCTGGCTGCGGCGAGCGCGAGCCGCCGCGAGCAGTTTGTCGTAGTCGGCGTCGAACACCTCCCAGAGCGGCGGCAGAAGCTGGGCCGGCAGGTGGCCCAGGGCCGTCCACTCGCCGGGGTGCCGGTACTTGAGTCCGTCCGTCTCTTCGAGCCATTCGAAGAAATCGAAGAGGATCAGGATCTCTTCATGCGTGAGCGTGATGGTGTGGGGGTCATCGTCCGATGCAAAGCCCCGCGCGTTTGGCACCGGATCAAGCCTCCGGCCGCGCCGCCCAGTTCACGCCACGGCGGAGGATGGTCGCCATCTCCGGCACGTCGAACTCGCTGGCGCGATGTCCCAGCGTCGAGTGGAACACGCGGCCCTGCCCGTACATGCGTTTCCAGACGACCGGCATCACGACACCCTTGGTCCAGGGCGCGTGTTCACCCGAAAAGGTGGTCGTCGCCAGCACTTCGACGGAGGGGTCCATGTGCATGTAGTACTGCTCGGACTTGTAGGGGAAGCTTGCCGGGATGCCCGCCATGATTGGGTCGTCGGGCTTTGTGATGTCGACGGTGTAGTCGATGATGTTGCCGGGGTGCGCCACCCACTGGCCGCCAACAACGAACTGGTAGTCGACGGAATCACGGAACGCATCGCTCATGCCGCCGTGGTGGCCGGCCATGCCAACGCCGTTCTCGACGGCCTTGGCGAGGTTCTGAGCATCGGCGCGTTCGATCTTGCTCATCGTGTAGATCGGCACGATCAGCGACAGGTCCATGATCGAGGGGTCGCCGAACACGGCAGTGTCGGTTTCGACGCGAACCGAGAAGCCGTCCTCGTGCAGCCAGCGGCGGTAAATCGCCGCGCACTCCTCCGGGTCGTGACCCGACCAGCCGCCCCACACGATCAAAGCACTTCGCATAAGAAACCACTCCCCGCTCAAAAGCGGGCGGACTTTAACCCAAAGCCTGCGGAGTGCCAGCCCCCAAGCTGAGGTACGCACATCAGCTGCGCGAGGCGAAGGCCCAGAGCTTCAGGACAACGAAGGTGAAGACCGACGTGAGGCCGGAAACGAGGAAAGCGGCAACTACCGTCGGAAGGCCTGGTATGGCGTAGATCGCGTATGAGATCAGAGCAGCCAGAGCGACCGCACAAGCCTGCGTCGCGATGTAGCGCGGGAGCGCCTGGGTGTGCGGGGCGTCGGAGCGGAACGACAGGGTACGGTGAGCCGTGTAGACCGGCAGGATCAGCGCTGCGTAGACGAGTGCACTGACCACCCAGTCCGGTGCGCCGGTGTGCAGGTTGATCGCAAGGCTGGAGAGCACGATGAAGGCAACCGCGCCGGACCCGCCGACGATGACGAAGAAGAGGAGCTGGCGCTGGCTCTCGCTCAGGCGGTCAAGGAGCGCCATCAGCGCCGGGCCGCCGCGATCTGGGACCAGGCGAGCAGCACGATAACCGCGCCGATCACCGACCCGAAGAACCCGGCGCTATCTCCCGGCTCGTAGAGATGGATCGCCTGGCCCAGCCAGGTGCCAACGAGGGCGCCGACGATTCCGAGCACGGTGGACAGGATGAAACCCGACGGCTTGTTGCGTCCGGGCGTCACGAGCTTGGCGACCAGGCCCACGATGAACCCGACGATGATGCTCCAGAGAATGGACATAGGG
>JAEZBF010000266.1 GCA_023427545.1 Pseudomonadota bacterium | reverse complement strand
CCGTTCCTTCGGCTGCCGCCCGACGCCGGCAGCGAGGTCTCAGGTCATCGCGCCAAGCCGATGCCCAAGCCGGTCGACGCCGCCGTGTAAAGCCAGTCGCACCGATGCTCCGGATCACCCCCCTCATCCTCGCCGTCGCCCTGTTCATGGAAAACATGGACTCGACGGTGATCGCGACCTCCCTCGCCGCCATTGCGCAGGACATCGGCACCGAGCCCATCGCGCTCAAACTCGCGCTCACAACCTACCTCGTGGCCCTCGCCATCTTCATTCCGATCTCGAGCTGGATGGCGGACCGCTTCGGCGCGCGTAATGTCTTCCGCGCCGCAATCATCGTGTTTATCTTGGGATCGGTCTGCTGCGCCATCAGCAACTCGCTCCTGACCTTCGTGCTGTCGCGCTTCCTGCAGGGCATGGGCGGCGCGATGATGACGCCCGTGGCTCGATTGGTGCTCGTACGGGTTACGCCACGGAACCAGCTGGTGGACGCCATGGCCTGGCTCAGCATCCCGGGTCTCGTCGGACCCATTCTAGGGCCCCCAGTCGGCGGCTTCATCACCACTTACTTCTCCAGGCACTGGATCTTCCTGATCAACGTGCCGATCGGCCTGTTCGGCGTTGCGCTCGTCTCGAAGTTCCTACCCGAGTTCCAGCGCAACCGGCCCAGACGCATGGATTTCACAGGCTTTCTTCTGGTCGGCACCACCTTTGCTGGACTGGTGTTCGGCTCCTCCGTGCTGACCCTCCCTGCCCTTCCCGCCAGTTTCGGCTACGGCGCCCTGGTGCTGGGCGCGGTCGCCGCGACGGCCTACCTCTTCCATTACCGGCGCACCGAATATCCGCTGCTCGATCTCAGTCTTTTCCGGTTCCCGATTTTCCGCGTGAACGTGATCGCCGGCCTGTTCTTCCGCTTCGGCGTAGGGGCCTCGCCCTTCCTCTTTCCGCTGATGCTTCAGCTGATTTTCGGTATGTCGCCGTTCGAGAGCGGGTCGGTGACCTTCGCCGGCGCGGTTGGAGCCTTTACCGCAAAGTTTGCGGCCGATGCCGTGATCCAGCGCTTCGGCTTTCGCGTCACCCTCGTCGTCTCGACGTTCGTCACCGTCCTGGGCCTCGTGGCGCAGGGCATCTACACGCCGGCGACGCCCATCCCGCTCATCCTCTTCATTCTGGTGGTCGCCGGCTTCTTCCAGTCGCTGTTCTGGACGGCGAACAACGCCTTCACCTTCGCCGACATTTCCGACAAGGACGCCGGCCAGGCCAACGTCATCAGCCAGGTGAGCATTCAATCGAGCCTGGCGCTCGGCGTGGCGATCGGCGGCGGCGTCCTCGAAATCCTGCGCTTCCAGCACGGCGGCGAGCCGCTGATCGGAGATTTCCACACGGCGTTCTTTTCCATCGCCACGGTGGCGCTGGTCTCGACCATCATGTTCTGGCGCATGCCCCGCACCGCCACGATGATGGCCGCTGACGGGAACGCCGTGGCGGCGACGAAGGAGAGCCCGGCCGAGTAGAGGAGCGAGAGCGGTGCTGGTTACTCGCTCTCGTTCAGCTTCCTGCCCCTGAAGCCCTTGGCCACGAGGTACGTCTCGGCGCTTCCGGCCCGGCTCGCCGGCGGCTTGGCGTGCAGCGTCGTCGCGAAGTTCTGCTTTAGCACAGCCAGCAGCTCATGCTCGGTGCCCCCCTGGAAGACCTTCGCAACGAAGGCGCCCCCCGGCGCCAAGACCTGTGTTGCGAAATCGGCGGCCAATTCGACAAGCTGGACGACCCTTATGTGGTCGGTCTGCTTATGGCCGGTGGTTGGCGCGGCCATGTCCGAGAGCACGAGGTCGGCCTTGTGGCCGCCCATCGCGGCGATCAGCGCGTCGGGGGCGTCGGGGTCGTTGAAGTCCTTCTTGAGCAGGATGACGCCGGGAACCGGGTCCATGTCGAGGTAGTCGATGCCGACGATCAGCGGGTTGGCGTCGGTCGAGCCGGTGGCCGCCGCGGCGACCTGGCTCCACCCGCCCGGCGCGGCGCCGAGGTCGACGACGCGCATGCCCTTGCGCAGCAGGTGATAGCGCTGGTCGAGCTCGAGCAGCTTGTAGGCGGCGCGGGAGCGGTAGCCCTCGGCCTTGGCGCGCGCCACGTAGGGGTCGTTGAGCAGCCGCTCGCGCCAGAGCGTCGAGCCGATCTTGCGGCCCTTGGAGGTCTTGACGCGGACCTTGAGGTCGCGCTCCGAGCGCCGGCCGCCGCCCGGGGGCTTAGCCATCGCCGCGCCGCCCGCCAGCCTTGGGCATCCGGTCACCGTCCATGAGCGAGATCAGGATGCCCTCGCGCAGACCGCGGTCGGCGACGCGAACACGCTCGGTCGGCCATTCCCGGCGGATCGCCTCGAAGATGGCGCAGCCGGGCAGCACGAGGTCGGCGCGGTCGCGGCCGATGCAGGCATGACCGACGCGCCGCTCGTAAGGCATGCCGAGCAGTGCGCTCATGGTGGCCGAGATCTCCCGGTCGGTCATCCACAGCCCGTCGACCTTCTGGCGCTCGTAGCGCTCGAGCCCGAGGTGCAGGCCGGCGAGCGTCGTCACCGTGCCCGACGTGCCGATGAGGTGGACGGGATGCTCGGCAATCATCTGCCGCAGCTTCTCGCGGCCGCGGAACTGGCGCAGGTGTTGGGCGACGAACTGGACCATGGCCTCGAACGTTTCGGGCGTGACGTCGATCCCGCCGAACCGCTCGGCGATCGAGACGACGCCGACCGGCAGCGACTGCCAGGAGCGGATGGAGGCGGCGGTGCGGCCCTGCCGGCGCGGCCGGCCGCCGCGGAAATCGAGCCAGGCGAGCTCGGAGGAGCCGCCGCCGATGTCGAACATCAGCGCACCGACGCTGTCGCGGGAGATGAGGTCGGCGCAGCCGGTCACCGCCAGCTCCGCCTCGGTGCGGCGATCGACGATCTCGAGCACCAGCCCGAGCTCGCTCTCGACCCTTTTGATGAACTCGGCGCCGTTGACCGCCGAGCGGCAGGCTTCGGTGGCGATCAGCCGGGCGCGGGCAGGCTCGTGCTCGCGCAGCTTGTTGCGGCAGAGCCGGAGCGCCTCGATGGTCCGGTCCATCGCCGCATCGCTCAGCCGGCCGGTCGCGGAGAGCCCCTCCCCGAGCCGCACGATGCGGGTGAAGCCGTCGAGCGCGCGAAAGCCGTTTTCGTGTGGGCGGGCAATCAGCAGGCGACAGTTATTGGTGCCAAGGTCGAGGGCCGCATAGACGGGCCCGCGCGAGCGGCGCGACGATGGCGCGGTGTGGGACGTCCGCCCAACCGCAGCGATGGCAGCGGGCGCCCCCGCAACCGTCGCGCCCTGCCCGGACTCAGAACCGTCCGGGCGGCGGTACGCAGGCCGGGAGAGCCCGGCAGCTGCGGCGGCGGACCGATCGGAATCGGCCACTCTCTTGCTCCGTTCCCGCGCAGTCGCCGAAGGGGTGCCCCTCGCGCCCGGCGCGGGTTTGTCTAGGTGTCGGAGCAAAGCTAGATCATGGCGGCGGCGAGCGCAATGACGGCCGCCGCGAAGCGGCTCCAGGCACTTGCAAAGCCGGGTCGCGCTCAGTATGAGAACCCCGTTCCGAACCGCCGCGGCTGGAAATCCACCCCGCGTGCACCTATCTTCGGGGCGGCCCTGCTGGGGAATAGTTCAACGGTAGAACAGCGGACTCTGACTCCG
>JAEZBF010000238.1 GCA_023427545.1 Pseudomonadota bacterium | reverse complement strand
GCGGATGGCTTCGCTGAGGGTGGGGTGGGCGTGGGTGGTGCGGGCGATGTCCTCGGCGGCGGCGGAGAACTCCATGGCGAGGGTCAGCTCGTGGATCATCTCGCCGGCGTTCTTGGCGATGATGTGGGCGCCCAGCACCCGGTCGGTGGTGACGTCAGCGAGGATCTTGACGAACCCGGCTGTCGCCAGCATCGCCTTGGCGCGGCCATTAGCGGTAAAGGGGAACTTGCCGACCTTGTAGTCGATGCCGGCCGCCTTGAGCTCGTCCTCGGTCCTGCCGACCCAGGCGACCTCGGGGCTGGTGTACATCACCGCCGGAATGGCAGCGTAGTTCACGTGCCCGGCCTGCCCGGCGATGGTCTCGGCGACCGCGATACCCTCGTCTTCGGCCTTGTGCGCCAGCATGGGCCCGGCGATCACGTCGCCGATGGCGTAGATGCCCGGCACCGAGGTTGCGAACTGCTCGTCGGTGCGGACGCGGCCACGCTCGTCGAGGGCGACACCGGCATCGGCAAGACCGAGGCCTTCCGTGTAGGGCTTGCGGCCGACGGCGACCAGCGCGACGTCGGCGTCGAACATCTCCATGTCGCCGCCGGAAACCGGTTCGAGCCGGGCGCGGAGGCTGCCGTCGTCCTGCTTTTCGATCTCGGTGACCTTCGTCGAGAGCCTGAACGTCAGTCCCTGCTTTTGCAGCATGCGCTGCATCTGCCGGGCGACCTCGCTGTCGGCGCCGGGGATGATGCGGTCGAGGAACTCGACGACGGTGACCTGGGCGCCCAGCCGGCTCCATACCGAGCCGAGCTCGAGCCCGATGATGCCGGCGCCGATGATCAGCAGGCGCTTGGGGACTTCGCCCAGCTCGAGTGCGCCCGTCGAGGTGACGATCTGCTGCTCGTCGATTTCGATGCCGGGAAGGCTCGCCGAGACCGAACCGGTGGCGATGACGATGTTGGTCGTCTCGACGGTCTGCGGCTCGCCGTCGTCGGGCGTGACGCGCACGCGTCCCGCCGCCTCGATCGCGGCGTGGCCGCGGAAGACCGTGATCTTGTTCTTCTTGAACAGGTAGTCGACGCCCGAAACGTTGGCCTCGACCGTCTTGTCCTTGTGGACCAGCATCTGGTCGAGGTTGAGCGAGAGGTCGCCGACATCTATGCCGAACGCCTTGAAGTTGTGCTCGGCCTCTTCGAAGAGTTCGGAGGCATGCAGCAGCGCCTTGGAGGGAATGCACCCGATGTTGAGGCAGGTGCCGCCCAGCGTCGGCCACTTCTCGACGACAGCGACTTTCATGCCGAGCTGGGCCGCGCGAATAGCGCAGACATAGCCTCCCGGCCCCGAGCCGATCACCGTCAGATCGAAGGTCTCCGCCATGCTCAAAGCCCCTTGCGCCGGAAGTTTGTTGCAGAGATAGCGAACCTCAGGGCCCTTCGCTACCCGCGCTTCAGAACGCCACCCCGAAAAACATCATGGCAAGCCCGATTGCCGAGATCAGCCAGACCAAGCTGCGGACGTACTTCACGCCGAAAATGTAAAGGGGCAGGTAGACCCAGCGCGCGACGAACCAGACGATGCCGCCCCAGGTCGTGAGCCAATCGGTGCGGCTGCCGATCAGCGCCGCGGCGGCGAGCGCGACGAACACCGGGTAGGTCTCGAGCAGGTTGCGCAGCGCACGGTCGGCGCGCTGGGCAAAAGTGCCCGGCTCGCGGTCCTCGTCACGTGCGCCGGTGGCGTACTCCACCCCGAGGTCGATGCGGTAGAAGATCGACTGCGCGCCGATATAGGCCGCAAAAAGCACCGTGCTCCAGATGAGCAGAACGAGTTCGGTTGGCATGAGGGTCTCCGGCTGCGCCCGGAGGAGAATGCCGGGGAGACCCGTAGGTTCAGTCGGCGCAGCCCTTGAACGTGAAGACGTCGTGCGGCTCGTCGCCGGGGGAAAGCACCAGCCCGGAATAGCGGATGGTGGGACCGAGGTCGGGCAGGAGCACCGTCTGCGCGGCCGCTCCGTCCTCGAACCAGGGCAGCTCGGCGATGTCGTTGTCGGCGAGCGCGTAGATGATCCCTTCCCAAACCTTGCAGGCTTCAAGTTCTTCCTGGGTGGACCCGTGGGTCGGGTCTACATCCTTGGCGGGATCGAAGGCCGGCAGCGCGCAATCGTGGGTCAGGAAATCGATCTTGTCGTGGCTGGTGCCGTTGGGCAGCCAGATCGTGCCCCAGACCGAGGTCTTCCCGTCCGGGAAAATCAGGTCGACGACCGCCATGGTGTTGGCCGAGGCCTCCCACCGTAGAGTCGGTCGGAACCGCAGCTCGTAGCCGTTGTCCTTCTCCACATAGATCGCCCGGTTCTGCGGACAATCAGCGGCGATCGATGGCGTGGCGAGCAGGACGAGAGCCGCGGCGATCCGGATCATGGCTGGATGGCCCGGCCGCCGGTGACCGCGATGGTGGTGCCGGTGGTGTAGGAGGCGTCGTCGGAGAGCAGCCAGAGGATCGCCCGGGCGACTTCCTCCGAGGTGCCGGCGCGGGGGATCGGCAGGGTGGGCGCCATGCGGCCAGCGCGATCGGGGTCGCCGCTCGCCGCGTGGATTTCCGTTTCGATGATGCCGGGCCGGACGGCGTTGACGCGGATACCCTCCCCCGCGACCTCGAGGGCGAGACCGATCGTGAACGTGTCGATGGCGCCCTTGCTCGCGGCATAGTCCACGTAGACGGCGGGCGAGCCCACCTTGCTCGCCCCCGAGCGCAGGGTGACGATGCCCCCGCCCTTGCCGCCGTAGCGCGTCGACATCCGCTTGATCGCGGCCTTGGCGCAGAGGAAGGAGCCGGTGACGTTGACGGCGAGGATGCGGTTGATGCGCTCGGCGTCGATCTCGTCGACCCGTGCCGTCACCCCGATGATGCCGGCATTGTTGACGAGCCCCGCGAGCGGCCCCAGCCGGTCCGCGGCACGGAAGATGTGCTCGACGTCCTCGGGGTCGGAGACGTCGCCGCGCACCGCGACTGCGGTGCCGCCCGCGGCATGGATGCCGGCAACCACCGCTTCGGCAGCCGACACGTTGCCGGTGTAGTTGACCACTACGGCATAGCCGCGCTCGGCGGCGAGCCGGCTCGTTGCGGCGCCGATGCCGCGGCTTCCGCCGGTAACGACGAGGACACGGGGATCGGTCATAGCCCGTCGCGCTCCCTGAGGCGGCCGAGGGACTCGGCGAAATAGGTTTCGGCGTCGAGCTGGCCGCTGCGCGTGTCGGCGAGCCACTTGCCACAGGCTTCAGGGCCATTGGTTGCCTTGTGCATGATGTCGCTGAGGCCGCTGCGACCCTGCTCCTCGACGTCGGCCACAAAGCTCTCGGTCAGCCCGGCGGCGACACGGATGGCGTCGATCTCGTCGCGCACGGCGAGGTTGCGCTGCCGCCAGCCCTCGAGCTCTTCCATGTACTGCGGGTCGTAGTTGGCGATTTCCCAGCAGGCGTTGCCGGAACCGTCCATCATCCCCCACAGCAGATAGAGCTGCTGCAGGTCGGCGCGCTGATCCTGCGCCTGAGCGGCGCTGCCGCAGAGTATGAAAGCGAGCACGCCCGCGGTGATCGACGTTAGGCGCATGATTTCCCCCAGGCCCGGCCGGAGTTTAGGGATCGCGGCGGCAATGTCCAGCAGGTGCCGCGGCGTGCTGTCCTAGAGGTCCAGCACCAGGCGCTCGGGTTCTTCAAGAGATTCCTTGACCCGGACGAGGAAGGTCACGGCCTCCTTGCCGTCGACGATGCGGTGATCGTAGCTCAGCGCCAGGTACATCATCGGGCGGACGACGATCTGGCCGCCGACCACTACGGGGCGCTCCTGGATCTTGTGCATGCCCAGGATGCCCGACTGCGGGGCATTGAGGATGGGCGTGCTCATCAGGGAGCCGTAGACGCCGCCGTTGGAGATCGTGAACGTGCCGCCCTGCATGTCGGCCATGCTGAGCTGGCCGTCGCGGGCCAGCTTGCCGAGGCGGCCGATTTCCTTTTCGACCCCCGCGATCGAGAGCTGGTCGGCGTTGCGCACGACCGGCACTACCAGGCCGCGGTCGGTGCCGACCGCGACGCCGATATGAGCGTAGTTCTTGTAGATGATCTCGTCGCCGTCGATATCGGCGTTGACGTTCGGGATTTCCTTGAGGGCGTGCACCACCGCCTTGGTAAAGAAGCCCATGAAGCCGAGCTTGACGCCGTGCTTCTTCTCGAAGGTCTCCTTGTAGCGGGTGCGCATATCCATCACCGGCTTCATGTCCACCTCGTTGAAGGTGGTGAGCATGGCGGCGGTGTTCTGCGCATCCTTGAGGCGGCGGGCGATGGTCGCGCGCAGCCGGGTCATCCGCTGGCGTTCCTCGCGGGCCTCGTCGTCCACGGCGACGGGAGCGCGCGGCGCCTGGACCGGAGCCGGTGCGGGGCTCTGCGGCCGTGCTTCTGTCTTGGGTGCGGAAGCTGGCTTCGGCTCTGGCGTGGGCGCGGCGGGAGCAGTTGCAGGTGCGGCGCGCTGCACCGAAGCGAGCACGTCTTCCTTGAGGACCTGGCCGCGCTTGCCGGAGCCGGCGACCGAGCCGACGGCGATGCCGTTCTCGGCCATGAGCTTGGCGGCAGAGGGGCTCGGCGACATGCCGCCGTTCGCCGGTTGCGCGGGCGCGGACTTGGCTGCAGGCGCGGGCTCGGCGGCGGGCTTTGCGGCTGCGGGCTTGGCCTTGGCGTCGGCCGGCTTGGCTGCGGCGCCACCTTCGGAGATCGCCCCGATCAGCGCGCCGACGTTGACCGTATCGCCGGGATTGGCGTTGATGGCTTCGAGGATGCCCGACGATGGCGCCGGCACCTCGATCGTCACCTTGTCGGTTTCGAGTTCGACCACCGGCTCGTCGGCGGCGATCTGCTCGCCGACCTTCTTGAACCACTGACCGATGGTGGCTTCGGTGACGCTTTCGCCCAGCACCGGCACCTTGATCTCGACCGACATGTTCCGCTGCTCCTTGTGGGGTCTATGCCGCGAAGGCTTCTTCTAGGAAGGCGTTGAGTTGCTGCAGGTGAAGCCGCATCAGCCCGGTGGCGGTCGATGCGGAAGCCGCCCGCCCGACATAGGTTGCGCGCTCGCCGGCGCGGCCGAGCTGCTCGAACAGCCAATCGAGATAGGGCTGAACGAACGCCCAGCTGCCCATGTTCTTGGGCTCTTCCTGGACCCAGACGATCTGGGCATTGGGAAAGCGCGCCAGCTCGTCGAGCAGCGCCTTGGCCGGGAACGGGTAAAGCTGCTCGACGCGCAGCAGGTAGACGTCGTTGATGCCGCGCTTCTCGCGCTCCTCGAGGAGGTCGTAGTAGACCTTGCCCGAGCAGAGCAGGACGCGGCGGATCTGCTCGTCCTGGGCGAGCTCGATCGTGGTCTTGCGCGGTCCCGGTGCTTCCGCGTCATCCCACAGCAGCCGGTGGAAGCAGCTCTCGGGTCCCATTTCGGCGAGCGAGGAGACCGCCCGCTTGTGGCGCAGCAGCGACTTGGGCGTGAACAGCACCAGCGGCTTGCGGAAATCGCGCACCATCTGGCGGCGCAGGATGTGGAAGTAGTTGGCCGGGGTTGTGCAGTTGGCGACCTGCATGTTGTCCTCGGCACAGAGCTGGAGGTAACGCTCGATGCGGGCGGACGAGTGCTCGGGACCCTGCCCCTCGTAGCCGTGCGGCAGCAGCAGCACGAGCCCGCTCATGCGGAACCACTTGCGCTCGCCCGATGAGATGAACTGGTCGATCACCACCTGGGCGCCGTTGGCGAAATCGCCGAACTGCGCTTCCCAGAGGGTGAGCGCATGCGGTTCGGCGAGGGAGTAGCCGTACTCGAAGCCGAGCACCGCTTCCTCGCTGAGCATCGAGTTGACCACCTCGTAGCGCGCCTGGTCGGGCCGGAGCGCGTTTAGCGGGGTGAAGGTCTCGTCGGTTTCCTGGTCGTAGAGCACGGAGTGGCGCTGGCTGAAGGTGCCGCGTTCGACATCCTGGCCGGAGAGCCGCACGGGGTAGCCCTCGGCCACCAGCGTACCGAAAGCCAGTGCTTCGGCGGTGGCCCAGTCGATGCCTTCGCCGGATTCGATGGCGCCGAGACGGCTGTCGAGGAAACGCTTGACCGTCTTGTGGACGTGAAAGCCTTCGGGGAACTTGGTCAGCCGCGTGCCGATGTCGACGAGCTCGGCGATGTCGACGCCGCTCTCGCCCCGGCGGGGACCGTCGGCTTCCGCCTTCTTGAGGTCCTTCCACGCGCCGTCGAGCCAGTCCGCCTTGTTCGGGCGGTAGTCCTGGCCGACCTCGAACTCGCTCTCGAGCCTGGCGCGCCAGTCGGCCCGCATCGTTTCCACATCCTCGGCGGTGAGGAGGCCCTCGCCGATCAGCCGCTCGGAATAGAGCTCGAGGATCGACTTGTGCGCCCTGATCCGCGAGTACATCAGCGGCTGGGTGAAGCTCGGCTCGTCGCCCTCGTTGTGACCGAAGCGGCGGTAGCAGAACATGTCGATGACCACCGGACGGCCGAAGCGCTGCCGGTACTCGGTTGCGATCCGCGCGACATGGACCACCGCCTCCGGATCGTCGCCGTTCACGTGGAAGACCGGCGCCTCGATCATCTTGGCGACGTCGGTGGGATAGGGCGAGGAGCGCGAGTAGATCGGGCTGGTGGTAAAGCCGATCTGGTTGTTGATGACGAAGTGGATCGAGCCGCTCGTGCGATGACCCTTGAGGCCCGAGAGGCCCAGACACTCGGCGATCACGCCCTGCCCGGCGAAGGCGGCATCGCCGTGAATCAGCAGCGGCAGCACGACGCTGCGGTCGACCGGCGTTCCCGGCGGCACGATCTTGCCCTCGGGGGAGATGTGCTGGTCCTGCTTGGCGCGCGCCTTGCCCAGCACCACGGGATCGACGATCTCGAGGTGCGAGGGGTTTGCGGTCAGGCTGAGGTGCACCCGGTTGCCGTCGAACTCGCGGTCCGCCGAAGCGCCCAGGTGATACTTGACGTCGCCCGAGCCTTCGACGTCCTCGGGATAGAAGGCGCCGCCCTTGAACTCGTGGAACAGCGCGCGGTGCGGCTTGGCCAGCACCTGGGTGAGCACGTTGAGCCGGCCGCGGTGGGCCATGCCCAGGACGATGTCCTTGACCCCCAGCGCCCCGCCCCGCTTGATGATCTGCTCGAGCGCCGGGATCAGCGACTCCCCGCCATCGAGCCCGAACCGCTTGGTGCCGGTGTACTTGACGTCGAGGAACTTCTCGAAGCCCTCGGCCTCGACCAGCTTGTTGAGGATCGCCCGCTTGCCCTCGTGGGTGAAACGAATCTCCTTGTCCGGGCCCTCGATCCGCTCCTGCAGCCACTGCTTGGCCTCGGGATCGGTGATGTGCTTGATCTCGATGCCGACCGTCGAGCAATAGGTGCGGCGCAGGATCGCCAGCATCTCGTTGACGGTCGCTAACTCGAGGCCGAGCACGTTGTCGATGAAGATCGGCCGGTCGTAGTCGGCTTCGGTGAAGCCGTAGGTCGCGGGGTCGAGCTCCGGCGCCGGCTCGGGCGCCTTGAGCTTGAGTGGATCGAGATCGGCGTGCAGGTGGCCGCGCATGCGGTAGGCGCGGATCATCATGATGGCGCGGATGGAATCGCGCGTCTGCTGCATGACCTCGGCGGCGCTGGCGGGCGCGGTGCCGGTCGCCTCGGCCCTGCGGCCCAGCGCCTTTTCGGTGCGGACGGCGATGCCGCTCCAGTTGCCGTCGAGCGCCGAGACGAGCTCGCCGTTCGCCACTTCCGGCCAGTCGCGGCGAGCCCACGACGGGCCTTCGCCGCTGGTTGCGCCATCGACGCTGCCGTCTTCGAGCTTGCCGAAGAAGCTACGCCACGTTTCCTCGACGCTTTGCGGGTCCTGCTTGAAGCGGGCGTAAAGGTCCTCGATGTATCCAGCGTTGCCTCCGTAGAGGAACGAGGTGAGCAAGAACGCTTCGTTACTTTCCTGTCGTGTCATGTTGCTTGCGGGGCCCTGCCCCGTCTTCCCTAGCCGATTTGCCGGAGCCCGCTGCTCCCCGCGTGCCGCGCGCCACTCTGAGGCCGCAAGCTTAGCATGTTGTTACCTCTTCGGGTGGCCGACTCTGCCGCCGAAATTGTGGCCTAGCCCTTGAGCTCCTCCGCGAGGGTGAGGCCGATCCTTGCCGGCGACTGTGACATCCTGATGCCCGCGGCCTGCATTGCCGCGATCTTGTCCTCGGCGCCGCCCTTGCCGCCCGAGATCACGGCGCCGGCGTGACCCATCGTGCGCCCCTTGGGGGCGGTGAGCCCGGCGATGAAACCGGCCATCGGCTTCTTGCGCCCGCGCCTGGCCTCGTCGATGAGGAACTGCGCCGCCGCCTCTTCCGCACCGCCGCCGATTTCCCCGATCATGATCATGGACTTGGTCGCCTCGTCGGCCAGGAACATCTCGAGCACGTCGATGAACTCGGTGCCCTTTACGGGATCGCCACCGATGCCGACCGCGGTGGTCTGGCCGAGCCCGGCATCGGTGGTCTGGAACACAGCCTCATAGGTAAGTGTCCCCGAGCGCGAAACAATCCCGACCGAGCCCTTCGAGAAGATGTTGCCCGGCATGATGCCGATCTTGCACTCCTCGGGCGTGAGCACGCCGGGGCAGTTGGGCCCGATCAGCCGCGAGGCGCTCTTTTCGAGCCGCGCCTTGACCCGCACCATGTCGAGCACCGGCACGCCCTCGGTGATGCAGACGATGAGCGGGATCTCGGCATCGATCGCCTCGATGATGGCGTCGCCAGCGCCGGCCGGCGGCACGTAGATCACCGAGGCGTTGGCGCCGGTCTTCTCGCGGCCCTCGGCGACCGTCGCAAAGATCGGCAGCTCGGTGCCGTCGAGGCTCGACGTCCAGGTCTCGCCGCCCTTCCTGGGGTGCGTGCCGCCGACCATCTTCGTGCCGAAATAGGCGAGCGCCTGCTCGGTGTGGAAGGTGCCGGTCTTGCCGGTCAGCCCCTGCACCAGCACGCGTGTGTCGCGATTGACGAGAATGGACATAGGTTTGTGGTTTCCTCGTCAGTGCTGCTTGAAGGGGTTGACGACGCGTATCGGGCCATAGAGCTGGCCGTCGCCGAGATCTTCCGAATAGACGGTGTGGGCAGCCAGGCGCTCGGCGGCGGCGATGATGGTCCCGTCCCAGTAGGAGAGCTGATATCGCTCAGCGCGCTCGGCTCCCTGGTAGACGAGCGAAGCATCGACGTTGATGCAGGGAAAGGCCTCCAGCGACTCTATCCAGTCGAGCGCCTGGTGATGGGAAAGCTTCACCCGCAGCTTCCGTGTCGTGGTGACGTAGAATTCCTGCAGTATCTGCGCCGACACGCCGAACTGCGTGGAGGCGATGAGCTCGAGCGCAACACGCGCCTTGGCCGCATCTTCAGATGCCTTGGAGGCAGCGTAGACCAGGATGTTGGTGTCGAGCACCACATCAGCGTTCATAGAGGTCCTCGCGCTTCCAATTGATCTCGCCCGCTTCCGCTGACGACTGGGCCGCAAGCTCGATCAACCGCCGACGCGCTCGTTCGGTGCGGTCTTCGGCATCCGCGATCCGCGCAAGATAGTCCCGCACGAGGGCGTTGACGCTCGTGTGGCGCTGGGCAGCGACCAGCCGGACCTTCTCAAGAACGGCTTCATCCACGGTCAGAGTGATGTTCTTCATTGGATTTCGTCCTCACACAGGAGCACATATTATGTGTGAGGATAGTCAGCAATAGGGGTCGGGGACCGGCTCGCCGGGTGGCAGCTCGGAGGTTGAGAAGTTGAGGGCGACGCCGGTGAAGGGGACGATCTCGGTCGCCTGGCTGCCGGCGGCGACAAAGTTGAGGTACGTGTCGAACGTGCGGGGCATGGGACAGGGCGGGCCCCAAATGTGGCTGATCGCGCCGTCCATCTCATGGGTGTCGCTGTTCGGGTTGCCGATCAGGGTGGTGACCGGCTCGGGATCGACCGGCGCAGTCGCCTCGAAGTTGTAGAGGTAGCAGCGGACGAAGACCAATGGGTCGTCCTGATCGTCGATCACCGCGCCGGAGCGACTGACCACGAGGTGGTGGGTGACCCCTGCGAATTCCTTGGCGTAGGCCTGGTAGGGGAAC
>JAEZBF010000019.1 GCA_023427545.1 Pseudomonadota bacterium | reverse complement strand
AGACCAGCACGCTCGAGGAAGCCGAGACCATCACCGCCGCCGAAATGCTGCGCGCCATCTCGCTCTACCGGCAGATGTCGCCGCAGGACGGCGCCGCGCAATCCGCCCTGCCCGGCGCAGAGGAGATCGAGATTGCGGCCCGCGCTGCGGCCGAGGCGGCGCTCAAGGACCCCGACACCACCGTCACCCCTCTCGACGCCGCCCGCAAGCGCGAAGGCCCGTCCCGCACATGAGCACGACGGTCCAACCCCGCCGCGGCCTGCTCGCGCGCCTCGCCGCGGTCGATGACGGCAACATCATGCGGGTTGCGTTCTTCCTGCTGCTCGCGGGCACGCTTTCGGTGCTCTATGTCGACTACCGCGAGCTCATGGCGGACGATGCGGCGACCACCGCCTCGACACCGCTGCTGCCGATCCTTCCCGCCCTCGATCCGGATAACCCGGGCAAGCCGGGGCCGGCGATCACCACCGACCGCGCCGTGCACGAGGCCCCGCTTGCGATCACGCTGGGCGGCGGCGGCGTGCTCGAGCTCACCGGCACGATCGATGTCGGCGCCGCCGAGCGGGTCGAGGCCGAGATCGCAGCGCACGGCGAGTACGTCAGGAGCGTCGCGCTGAACTCGCCGGGCGGGTCGGTCACCGATGCGCTCGCGATCGGCAGGTTGCTGCGCGAGAAGGGATACGGCACCAGCGTCGCCGCCGGTGCGCTGTGCGCCTCGTCATGCCCGCTGGTGCTGGCCGGCGGTGCGCAGCGCAGCGCTGCGCCCGGAGCGGCTGTGGGCATTCACCAGGTCTATGCGACGGTAGCGGCCGACCAGCTGCCGCGCGGCGCCGGGGCGGCCGGCATCGGCATGTCCGAGGCGCAGAAGACCACCGCCGAGATCAGCCGGTACCTGACCGCCATGGGCGTCGATCCGGCGCTCTGGCTGCACGCCCTCGATACCCCGCCCGAGAGCCTCTATTTCCTCAGCCAGGAGGAGCTGCGGACGTACCGCCTCGTGAGCGTCAAGCCTGAGGTACGCACCTGAACGGCGCCCAGCAAAATAAATCGTCGTGAGCCCGGAACGCCTTAGCATCGTCTACGTTCGTCGTTAGCGGCGGAGCCTAGCTCCGGCCCGAATCAGGGTGGCTAGAAGGACCTGTCAAGGGTCCCGCCGAGGGGAGCGTAGAATGAACGACTCGCAGACGCATACTTTGACTCGCCATCGTGACATCCAGAACTGGGTGGCCGACCGCAAGGGCCTGCCCGCCATCCGTCGTGTTCCCGACGGCAGCGGCGTGGTCCGTGCGCGGCTCGCGATCCGGTTCGGTCGCCCCCAGGGTGCGCCGCGCGGGCAGACCTCGCTCGACGACGGCATCATGCCGGTCTCCTGGACGGCCTGGCTTGCCGAACTCGATCGCCAGGGGCTCGCGCTCAAGGTGACGAACCAGGAGCAGTTCGAGTTCGTCGAACGCAAGGACCTGCACTAGCGGCGGGTGGGTGGACCCCGCGGAACCCTCGACGCCATTGCCGGTTTAAGCTCGGCAACACCGACAGGGACGCGACATGCCAAGGATCCTCACCGACCGCGATGACATCCGCCAGTGGGCCGAAGCCCGCACCGGCAATCCCATGGCCATGGACGTGCCGGACGGAACGCAGACCCGCACGCTTCTCGAGATCACTTTCGGCCAGCACGCGCTCAATGCGGATAATAACGAGGGGCCGGATCGCGTGACCGGCGGCTACGCTCTCGTCTCCTGGGATGACTGGTTCACCGAGTTCGAAAACCAGGGGCTCGCCATCCGCGTGCAGGACGATGCTCCCGGCGTGCTCGACAAGAGCTTCGAGTTCGTTGCGCGTGACGGCGAAGGCCAGACCACCGATGCGGCGCGCCAGCCGGCGGTCGGAAGCATCGAAAACCCCAGCGCACAGACGGAGTTCGGCGGCCGCGGCCGCTGACGTGACATCCGGGGGCGGGTTCAGTCCCGCTCGGCTGCTTCCTCGATGGCTTCCATGTCTTCGTCTGAATAGCCGAAGTGGTGGCCGATCTCGTGCACCAGGACGTGGGTGACGATCTCCCCCAGCGTCTCGTCGGGATGCTCGGCCCAGTAGTCGAGGATCGGCCGGCGGTAGAGCCAGATCTGGTTGGGCAGCTGGCCGGTGTATCCCGCCCCGCCGCCCTGCGGCAGGCCGACGCCGCGGAAGAGGCCGAGGAGGTCGAAATCCTCCGCCTCCATTTCCTCCAGCGTCTCGTCGTCGGGGAACTCGGAGACGGCGCAGGGCACGCCTTCGACCAACCCGCGGAACGGCTCGGGCAGCGCATCGAGCGCATCCCGCGCCATCTCCTCGAAGTCATCGAGGCTGGGGGCGGTGCGGTCGGTCCACGCGTTACCGGTCATGGTGCCACGCCCTCGTGGTTCGTGGCTCGACAAGCTCGCCATGAGGAGGCTCGGCGCGGAGCCACGCCCTCGTGGTTCGACAAGCTCACCATGAGGGCTGCTGAAGCAACGGGTTCTCGGAGGACCTCATGGTGAGCCCTTATGGTGAGCCCCCACATGGCGAGCCTGTCGAGCCACGAACCACGAGGTCCGGTTGACCTTCAGTGCTGCGGCCACTCGCGAATGTCGACGAAGTGCCCCGCCACAGCGGCTGCAGCGGCCATCGCCGGCGACACCAGGTGGGTGCGGCCCTTGAAGCCCTGCCGCCCCTCGAAGTTGCGGTTGGAGGTCGACGCGCAGCGCTCCTGCGGGCGCAGCTTGTCGGGGTTCATCGCCAGGCACATCGAGCAGCCCGGCTCGCGCCATTCGAAGCCCGCGGCGGTGAAGATCTTGTCGAGCCCTTCGGCCTCGGCCTGCGCCTTCACGAGGCCCGAACCCGGCACGACCATGGCGGCGACGCCTTCCTTGACCTTGTGGCCGCTGACGACCTTGGCCGCGGCCCGCAGGTCTTCGATGCGACCGTTCGTGCACGAGCCGAGGAAGACCCGCTCGATCGCGATGTCGGTGATCCTCGTGCCCGGCTGCAGCCCCATGTAGTCGAGAGCGCGCCACTTGGACTTGCGGCGGTTCTCGTCGGCGATGTCGTCGGGATTGGGCACGACGCCGGTGACCGAGATCACGTCCTCGGGCGAGGAGCCCCAGGAGACGATCGGCGGCAGGTTGGCCGCATCGAGCCGCACTTCCTTGTCGAACACCGCGCCTTCGTCGGTGTAGAGCGTGCGCCAGTACTGCAGCGCCATCTCGTAGGCTTCGCCTTTGGGCGCCCTTGGCCTGCCCTTGACGTACTCGAACGTCTTCTCGTCCGGGGCGATGAGCCCGGCGCGTGCGCCGCCCTCGATCGACATGTTGCAGACCGTCATGCGGCCTTCCATCGAGAGCGAGCGGATCGCCTCGCCGGCATATTCGAGCACGTGACCGGTGCCGCCGGCGGTGCCGATCTCGCCGATGATCGCAAGGATGATGTCCTTTGCGGTGACGCCGGGCGGCAGTTGCCCGTCGACGACCACCCGCATGTTCCTTGCCTTCTGCTGGATCAGCGTCTGGGTCGCGAGCACGTGCTCGACCTCGGACGTGCCGATCCCGTGCGCCAGCGCCCCGAAGGCGCCATGCGTCGAGGTATGGCTGTCGCCGCAGACGATGGTCATGCCCGGCAGCGTGAAGCCCTGCTCCGGCCCGACGATGTGAACGATGCCCTGCCGAATATCGAAGGGGTCGTAGTACTCGATGCCGAAGTCGCGGGTGTTCTCGGCCAGAGTTTCGATCTGGATCGCGCTCTCGGGATCGGGGTTGGGCAGCTTGCGATCGGTCGTGGGCACGTTGTGGTCCACCACCGCCAGCGTCCGCTCCGGTGCGCGCACCTTGCGCTTGTTCATGCGCAGCCCTTCGAACGCCTGCGGGCTCGTCACTTCGTGGACGAGATGGCGGTCGATGTAGATGAGCGAGGTGCCGTCGGCGTTGTCGGCAACCAGGTGGTCGTCCCAGATCTTGTCGTAAAGGGTCTTCGGCGCGCTCATCTGCGTGAAAATCTGCTGCTGAATACGGGAGGTGCGAGCGGTTCTAAGCCCCTGCCCGCCCGCCGGTCAAGACGACGGCGGGTCGCGCCTTTTCACTGCGCCGCGACCGGGTGCGGACGATCCGCCTGGCGGTTGATCAGCGCCGCACCGAGCAGCGACGTGTCGAGCCCGATATGCTTTCGCGACCACCAGGCGATCGCGATCTGCGCCACGATGCGGAACGCCATGTTCGTCGCAGCGGCGCCCACTAGTCCGAACACCGGGATGACCACCACCTGGGCGGCCATGCCCACCAGCATGACCAGCCCGAAGATCCGCACATAGGCACGCTCGTGCCCTGTCATCATCATCACGATGCGGGACGGTCCCGTCGCGGCATCGAAAAGCAGGCCGATGCTGAGCAGGATCAGCAGGATGGTCCCCGATTCCTGGTGCTCCCCGAACATCCCCAGTATCTGGTCGCCGAAGAGGACGAAGCCGGCAAAGACGACGAGCGAGAAGGCGAAGCCGGCCCAGGCGCAGAGTGCCGTCACCGCCTGCGCCTTGCGCATCTCGCCTGCGTGGTAGTGCTCGGCCACCATGGGGGCGACCACCAGCGTGATCGCGAACATGAAGAGCGTCAGCAGGCCGGCGGTGCGGAAGGCGTTGAAATAGACGCCCGCACTCTCGGGGGCGATCATCAGCCCGACGAGGATAACGTCGACGTTGAGCGCGGCGGAATCGATCACCGTTCCCAGCAGGAACCAGCGGCTCGCCCCGCCCCGGGCACCCCAGTAGGACGATAGTCCTTTGAAACCGGGCAGGATGTGATACCCGCGCCACCGCGCCATGTAGACCTGGACGCCCAGCGCCGCCACCAGCCCGAGGGCCGTCAGCAGCAGCGCGCTGATGCCCATGAGCCGGATGCCGGTCATGAACAGCACGGCGACGACGATCGGCACGGCCGCGCGCCAGATCAGGTCGCGCGGCACCAGGGCCGTCCAGACCGAACCCTGCGCCCGCAGCGCCGAGGAGAAATACTCGGCGAGCGCCAGCGGCAGGATCAGCGCGGCAGCCCCATAGAGTTGCCCGACCGGCGCTTCGCGCCCGCCCAGCACCCGGATCGCCAGCGCCAGTGTAACAAGAGCCAGCGTGATGAAGATGCCCGCAAGAACGGTCAGCGCGCCGCCCGCACGGAGCGATGCGAGCGCCTGCCCGGCGCGCCCCCCGACCGTCTCCTCGGGCCAGAAACGCAGGATCGCCGTCTGCTGGCCCATGCCTGCGCCGATCGCGAGCACGGTGGCAAGGCTGAGCCCGAAGGCGAAGTAGCCGTACTCGGTGCCGTCCATCATGCGGCTGAGGACGACATAGGTGAGGTAGGTGAGCCCTGCCGTCAGCACCTTGACGAACAGCGACGCGACCGAGCGCGAAAGACCCAGCCTGAGCAGCCCCGAAAGGTCTGTAAGACCCTGTAATTTCATGCTGGGACCGACGCCGTCGCCATTGTTTCGGCGGACTATGCCATGCCATTCTCTAGCAAGGTCTTACCCCTCAGCGCCGCTTTTGCAGCGTACCGGGCGCGAGGGGACGGACCACAGTCATGGAGGGGGCCATGGCCGTGGATACCGCAACGCCGACCGTACGCGACGCGCTGCTCGAGCGCGCCGGCAGCTTCGACGCGTCCGAACCCAACTTCGCCCGGTTCCTCCGCTTCACTACCGCCGCAACCGAGGACGACGACCTCGACCGCCTCCGCCCGGACCAGCTCGAAGCCCTGTGGCGCCGCTCCTACGGCCGGCTGGGGCATCGCAACGCCGGTGAGCACGCCGTCTATGTCAACACCGTGGGCGACTACGACGTCATCGACGTCTTTTCCGCCGACATGCCGTTCATCGTCGACAGCACGCTGGCGGCGATCCGCGCGCACGGCGGCACCATACGCTTCCTGACCCACCCGATCCTGCCGGTTGACCCGGAGTCTTTCCGCGTCCTCGAAGTGAGGACGCCCGCCGGCGCGCTCGAGAGCTTCCTGCAGATCCATATCGATGCCCTGCCGGACGACCACTCCCGCATGAGCCTTGCCGCCGAAATCGACGCGACGCTCATCGACGCCTCGCGGGTGAGCGCCGGCTGGAAGCAGATGCTCGACCGGCTCTACAGCGCCGCCGAGGCGCTCGGGCGCAACCCCGCCGGCTTGCCCGAAGACGTCGTCCGCGAAACCGTGGGCTTCCTGAGCTGGCTCGCCGACGACAACTTCACCTTCCTCGGCGTCCGCGACTACGTGCTGGTCGGCGACGGGCCGGGAACGCACCTCGAGCCGGTCGAGGACACCGGCCTTGGCATCCTGGTCGATCCGGACCTGCGCTTCCTGCGCGCCGGCAGCGACCTGGTGGAGATGACCCGCCAGCACGTGGCGTTCCTTCAGGAACCCGAGCCGCTGATGGTCACCAAGGCCAACCTGCGCTCGCGTGTCCACCGGCGCGCCCACATGGACTACATCGGAGTCAAGCTCTACGCCGACGACGGCAGGGTGGTGGGCGAACTGCGCGTGCTCGGCCTCTTCACGTCCAAGTCGCTGTCGACGCCTCACACCGAGGTCCCCCTGATCCGGCACAAGATTGCCGAAGTCATGCGCCGCTCGGGCCGCACACCGGGCAGTCATGCCGGCAAGGCGCTGCTCGATGCGCTGCTCAACTACCCGCGCGACGAGCTTTTCCAGATCGGGCAGGACCAGCTCTTCGAGTTCGCGCTGCTCGTCGCCGACCTGCCGGACCGTCCGCGGGTGCGGGTACTTCCCCGCATCGACCGCTTCGACAACTTCGTTTCGGTCCTGCTCTACATGCCGCGCGACCGCTACAATTCGGACGTGCGGGCGCGGATCGGCGACCTGCTCTCGGCCGCATATCAGGGGCGGCTCTCGGCCTACTACCCATCCTTCCCCGAAGGCGATCTCGTCCGCGTCCACTTCATCGTCGGCCGCTATGGCGGCCCCACGCCGCAGCCCCCTCGCGACGAACTCGAGCAGGCCGTCACCGAACTCACCCTCACGTTCGGCGAGCGGCTGGCAGCAGCGGTGATCAACCCCGCGACGGTCGAGCCCTGGCAGCAGGCGTTCTCGCCCGCCTACGTGTCGCGCCACGACATCGGCGATGCGATCTCCGACATCGGCGTCTTCGCCGGTCTGTCGCCGCGGGGTGGGCTGGCCGTTCAGCTGAGAACCGATGATGCCGAGGGCCGGCTCGAGCTCCGCTTCTATCACGTGGGCGCCCCGATCCCGCTCAGCACCCGGGTGCCGATGCTCGAGAACTTCGGCTTCGGCGTCATCGACGAGCGGACGTACACGCTGACCCCGGCGGACGGCATCGATCGCTTCATCCACGACATGGAGCTCACCGTCCCCGAGACGCTGGCTTTCGATCCCGAGGAGGCGCGCCCGCGCGTCGAAGCTGCGCTTCTCGCGGTCTCCCGAGGCGCCGCCGAGAACGACGCCTTCAACCAGCTGTCGCTGCGCGCCCGGCTGCCGTGGTTCGACGTGGCGATCCTTCGCGCGCTGGCCCATTATCTTCGCCAGGCGGGGCTATCATACTCGCTGCGCTACCTCGCGACGGTGCTCGCCAGCCACCCTGCGGTCGCAACCGCACTGGTCCTGCTCTTTCACGCGCTGCACGACCCGGGCTTTGCGGCCGATCGTGACCGCGCCGCGCTGGCGGCCCGCGAGGCCGTCCGCCGGGCGCTCGACGCCACCTCCTCGCTCGATGAGGACCGCATCATCCGGCGCTTCCTCAACCTCGTCGACGCGACGCTGCGGACCAACTTCTACCAGCACGAACCCGACGGCAGCCGAAGGCCCGCGCTGGCGATCAAGTTCGACTGCGCGGCCATCGACGGTTTGCCGGAACCACGGCCCTATCGCGAAATCTTCGTTTATTCGCCGCGGGTGGAGGGCCTCCACCTGCGCTTCGGCCCGATTGCGCGTGGCGTCATCCGCTGGTCCGACCGGCCTGAGGACTTCCGCACCGAGGTGCTGGGGCTGGTCAAGGCGCAGCAGGTCAAGAACGCGGTGATCGTGCCGGTCGGCGCCAAGGGTGGCTTCGTGCCGCGCCGGCTGCCCAACGGTCCGCGCGAGGCGGTGCAGGCGGAGGGCGTTGCCGCCTATCGCATCTTCATCTCCGCCCTGCTCGACGTCACCGACAATCTGGAGGGCGAGACCATCGTGCCTCCGCCCAACACCCGCCGGCGGGATGTCGACGATCCCTACCTCGTCGTCGCCGCCGACAAGGGGACGGCGAGCTTTTCCGACATCGCCAACGAGATCGCGCTGAGCCGCGGCTTCTGGCTGGGCGACGCCTTCGCCTCCGGCGGCTCGGTGGGCTACGACCACAAGAAGATGGGGATCACCGCCCGCGGCGCCTGGGAGCTGGTCAAGCGCCACTTCCGCGAGCTCGATCGCGACATCCAGACCACGCCGGTGACGGTCGTCGGCGTCGGCGACATGTCGGGCGACGTCTTCGGCAACGGCATGCTGCTGTCGCCGGAAATCCGGCTGATCGCCGCCTTCGACCATCGCGACATCTTCATCGACCTCGATCCCGATCCCGCAGTCAGCCTGGCGGAGCGCCAGCGCCTGTTTTCGTTGCCGCGCTCAAGCTGGCAGGACTACGACCGGTCGAAGATTTCTCTGGGCGGCGGGGTCTACTCGCGTGCCGAAAAGTTGGCCTCCATCTCGGGCGCGGCGCGTCGGATGCTCGGCCTCCCCGAAGGAACGCTGACGCCGCAGGAGGTGATCAGCGGCATCCTGCGCGCCGAGGTCGATCTCCTCTGGTTCGGCGGCATCGGCACCTATGTCCGGGCGTCGAGCGAGAGCGATGCCGACGCGGGCGACCGCGCCAACGATGCGGTCCGCATCACGGGCAGCGAAATTCGCGCGAAGGTCGTCGGCGAAGGCGCCAACCTCGCCCTGACCCAGCGCGGGCGCATCGAATACGCCCTCGCCGGCGGCCGGCTGAACACCGACGCGATCGACAACTCGGCCGGGGTGAACTCCTCGGACCTCGAGGTCAACATCAAGATCGCGCTCGATGGCGTCGTCCGGGCGGGGACGCTGACGCCCGAAAACCGAAACCTCTTCCTGCCCAAGCTCACCGGCGAAGTCGCCGGGCTCTGCCTGCGCAACAACTACCTGCAGGGCCTCGCCCTTTCGCTCGCAGAGCGCCGCGCCCATGCCGAGCTCCCCGGCCACCTCAGCCTGATCCACGCGCTGGAGGGGAGCGGTGAGCTGCACCGCGCCGTCGAGTTCCTGCCCAGCGACGCCGTGCTGGGTGAGCGGGCCGCGGCGAATCGCGGGCTCACGCGCCCCGAGCTTGCGGTGCTGCTGTCCTACGCCAAGAACAGCCTGGAACAGGAACTGGTGCAGAGCTCTGCGCCGGACGATCCCTACCTCGCCCGGGAGCTCTTCCGCTACTTCCCCGATCTGCTCGCGGAGACGTACCCGGCAGCGATCTCGGGCCACCGCCTGCGGCGGGAGATCATCGCGACCGTCCTCGCCAACGCGATGATCAATCGTGGCGGTCCGGCCTTCGTGGTCGAGCTCAAGGAGGCCGGCAGCGCGGACGCGGGACAGATCGCCGCCGCTTACGCCGCCGCCCGCGATGTCTACGGTCTGGGCGAGGTCAACACGCTGATCGATGGCCTCGATGGCGTGGTTTCCGGCGAAGTGCAGCTCGATCTCTATGCCGGCGTGCAGGCGCTGCTGCGCGCGGAGACGCTGTGGTTCCTGCGCAACGCGTCATTCGAACAGGGCGTCGAGGTCCTGGTCGAACGCTTCTCCAACGCCCTCAACGAACTCCGTGCGGTGCTGCCATCGCTTTTGCCGCCGCTGCTGGCGGAACGTGTCGCCCGGCGCACCGACGAACTGGCGAAGGCGGGTGTCCATAATGGCCTGTCCCGCCGGATTTCCGAGCTGCAGATGCTTGGGCTTGGCTCGGACGTCGTGCTGGTGGCGCAGCGGTCCAAGGCCTCCATCGTCGAAGCGGCGACCGCGTTTTTCGGCATCATCGAGACCTTCGGGCTCGCCCGGATCACGGCCGACGGCGAGAACCTGTCGCCACCCGACCGCTTCGACCGGATGGCGCTCGACCGTGCGCTGGCGAACCTCGTGCGGGCGGAACGCGAACTTGCGGTCGACGTGCTCTCGTTCGGCGCCCGACCCGTACCGGAGCGGCTGGCGGCCTGGCATGCCGGCAACGCCGCCGCCATCGACCGCGTCAGCGCCTCGATCGCGAGCCTCACCGAAGGCGAACTGACCGTCTCGCGGCTGGCGGTCGCCGCAGGCCTGCTGTCGGACCTCGTCCGCAGCTAGACGCCGCGCACCACGGCGGTGACGGGCATGTGGTCGCTGGGTCCGAACTGCGTATCGGTGGTCGCGACCCGCTCCAACGCGACGTTGGGCGAGAGCAGGAATCCATCGATCGTCGTGACGTAGTTGTCGCCGGGTACGTAGCGCTGGTGCAGCGTGCGGACCGTCGGCACCCCATCGTGGAAGGCCATGGACCACCCCTCCGGCAGCTTGTGGTGCGGGAAATCGACGATCCAGAACAGGTACTTCTCGTCGGTGCGCGTCGGGTAGTGGGGGTCGGACAGCACCATGTTCCAGTCGCCCCCGAGCACGACGCGATTGCCGCTCTCGTACTCGCGGCGGGCAAAGGCCAGCACCGCGTCCAGCTGCTCCTGCCGCAGCCGGCCGCCCTCGTCGAACGCCGAGAGATGAAGATTGCCGATCACCCAATGACTTAGGCTGTCGGCGGCTGCAAAGCGCGTGACCACGATGCCGAACTGCCTGAAGCGCCAGCGCTTTTGAGCGGGAGTCGGCAGCGGCAGCACCTCGGTCACCAGCGGACGCGCGGCCGCCGCCGTCATCTTGCCGTGGACGATCCGCAACGGGGGCGGCGTGCCGGTGGTGCCGACATCCTGCCGGAACTCCAGCCACTTGCCCCCGAGCGCGCGTTCGAGCTCGGCGCGCATCGGCACCCACCAGCTCAGCGGGCTGAAATCGGAAACTTCCTGCAGGAGGTAGAGGTCCGATGGCAGCGAGCCCAACGTCCGCACGATCTCCGCCAGGTTGCGCCTCACCGACCGGCGGGACGGAGGAAAGCGGTGCTTGCCGCCGTCGGTGATGAAGTCGGAATCGGCGCCGAGCCCGGCATAGCCGAGATTCCAGGTCGTGAGCGTCAGCCGCTCACCCAACGCCGCCGGCATCGAGGGGGCGCGCGCTGCCATCTCAGTGCCGGAAGTGCCGCATGCCAGAGAAGACCATCGCCAGTCCCAGCCGGTCAGCGGCCTCGATCACCTTGTCGTCGTTGACCGAGCCGCCCGGCTGGATCACGGCGGTGGCGCCGGCTTCCGCCGCCGTTTCCACCCCATCGGGGAACGGGAAGAACGCGTCCGACGCGCAGACCGAGCCGCGCGTGGGGGACTCGGTCAGGCCGGTTGCCGCCATGCCGTCCTCGGCCTTGCGGTAAGCGATCCGCGCCGAGTCCACCCGGCTCATCTGTCCCGCGCCGATCCCGACGGTCGCACCGCTCTTGACGTAGACGATTGCGTTGGACTTGACGTGCTTGGCGACGATCTCGGCAAACCTCAGGTCGGCCATCTCGGCTGCGGTCGGCGCGCGTTTCGTGACTACCCTGAGCTCGACGTCGGCCGCGGTGCGGTTGTCGCGGGTCTGCACGAGGAGCCCGCCCGACAGCATCTTGACGTTAAGCCCCTCCGCGCGCGGATCGGCAAGCGCGCCGGTCAGCAGCAGGCGCAGGTTCTTTTTCGCCGCAATGATCGCCTCGGCCTCCGCGGTCGCTCCGGGCGCAACGATCACCTCGGTGAAGATCTTAACCATCTCGGCCGCCACTTCAGCATCGATCTCGCGGTTGAGCGCCACTATGCCGCCGAAAGCCGACACCGGATCGGTCGCCAGCGCCTTGCGGTAAGCCGTCGCGAGGTCGGGGCCGACCGCCACGCCGCAGGGGTTGGCGTGTTTGATGATCGCGACCGCCGCAGGACCGTCGGCACGGAACTCGGAGATCAGCTCGAACGCGGCATCGGTATCGTTGAGGTTGTTGTACGACAGCGACTTGCCCTGGACCTGGCGTGCTGTCGCCACACCGGGCCGCGCTTCGCCGGTCGCGTAGAACGCCGCCCACTGGTGCGGATTTTCGCCGTAGCGCATGATTTCCCGCAGTGAGCCGGAGAAGCTGCGCCACGGCATGTCGCGATAGTCCAGCGTCTCCGCGAACCAGCCCGAGATCGCCGCGTCGTAGGCAGCGGTACGGGCATAGGCCTTGGCCGCCAGCTTCTGGCGGAGCGCGTAGGGCACACCGCCGCTGCGCAATGCATCGAGCACCGCGTCGTAATCGGCAGGATCGACGACCACGGTGACATAGGCGTGGTTCTTGGCCGCCGAGCGGATCATCGCCGGGCCGCCGATATCGATGTTCTCGATGATCTCGGGGTAGTCGGCGCCGCTCGCGACGGTCTTCTCGAAGGGATAGAGGTTGACCACCACGAGATCGATTTCCCCAATCCCGTGCTCGCGCATGGAGGCCGCGTGGCCGGCGTCGTCGCGCACCGCCAGCAGCCCGCCATGGACCTTGGGATGCAGCGTCTTGACCCGGCCGTCCATCATCTCGGGAAAGCCGGTGAGGTCGGAAATGTCGCGGACGTTTAACCCGGCGTCCGCGATCAGCTTACGTGTCCCTCCGGTCGAGACCAGCTCGACGCCGAGTTGCGACAGGCCGGCGGCAAAATCAGCGATGCCCGTCTTGTCGAACACGGAAAGCAGGGCGCGTTTGGCCGCGACGGCAGGCCTTTCGGACATTGTCATTTCTCTTCCAGCGTGAAGATCCAGCTGATCTCGTTGGCATCGCCTACCAGCGCATCGAGAACGATCTGGCGGGTACGGTGGAACGCAAAGTAGGCCGATTGGCGGACGCTGTCCTCGACCCGCATGTCCGCGCCCTCCCAAAGGAAACGCCAGACCGCCCCGGACTGGAGCTTGATCCGCAACAGCCCGTCGCCTTCTTCGACTTCGGTGCCGGCCGCGAGATGGAAGCGGATCGCGCAGGCGCCCGACAGCCGTGCCGAGGGGGAATCCGGAACGAGCCGGTCCTGCCCGACCAGCGTCTTGCCCTCCGCGAGCAGCGTCAGGCGCCGCTCGATCACGACGCCGAACCGGTCGGCGTAGCCGAAGCACCGGATGGACAGCGACTGGTCGGTAGGATCGGCAGAGAGTTCCGGCTGCTCGCCCTGCAGCACCAGGCGGCCGGCCATCGGGCCGCTGGTGGGGATGTTGGCGGCGGAGAGCGCGTTGATGGTCGGGGCCGAGTGCGCGATCCCCTGCCGGAACAGCAGCCCCGAACCCTCGAGCTCGGCCGGCGCCGGCCCGCAGTTGCAGCCGACGAGGTCGCGCCCGTGCCGGACCTCGAATGCCAGCGCGCGGGCCTGCCCCAGCCGCGCGCACGCGGGCGC
>JAEZBF010000017.1 GCA_023427545.1 Pseudomonadota bacterium | reverse complement strand
ATTCCCCGCGACTACTACGAAGCCTCGATGATCGACGGCGCGAGCGGCTGGCAGGACTTCTGGAACATCACGCTGCCGCTGGTGCGCCCGGCCACGGTCACCGTGATCATCCTGTCGCTGGTGGGTGGCCTACGATCGTGCGACCTGATCTGGGCGATGACGCGGGGCGGGCCGGGCTTCACCTCGGACGTCATCGCATCGGTGATCTACAAGCAGTACCAGGCGGGGTTCTACGGCCTCTCGACAGCGGGGAACGTCGTGCTCTTCGTGCTGGTCGCCCTGATCATCGTGCCGCTCTCGTGGTGGCTCAACCGGCGCGAGATCGAGCGATGACGACACGGACGCGGCGGTGGGTCGTCGGCGGAGCGGCGGTCTTCGTTTCGATCTTCGTGTTCCTCGTCCCGTTCGCCTTCATTTTTTCGATGGCGCTCAAGGACCGCAAGGAGGCCTCGCTGCGGGAGTTTTCCTGGCCCAGCACCGGCTTTCACCTGTGGGACAACGTCGTCGCGGTGGTCCAGACCCGTAACTACATGCTGGTCACCGCCTTCATGAACTCGGTGATCCTCACCGTCGCGGCGGTGGTGCTGCTCGTCGTGTTCGGCGCCATGGTGGGCTACGTGGTGCAGCGCCGGCCATCGGGCTGGACTCCGATCGTCAACTTCATGGTGCTTGCCGGACTGATCATCCCGCCCGCGGTGGTACCGACGATCTGGGTGATGCAGAGCATCGGATTGTTCAAGACGCTGCACGGCATGACGCTGATCGAGGTCGCCTACGGCCTCTCGTTCACCGTGCTGCTGTTCCGCGCCTTCGTTGCGACCATCCCGCGCGAGCTCGACGAGGCCGCGATCATGGATGGCGCGGGACCGGTCCGGCTGTTCTTCCAGGTGATCCTGCCGCTGCTCAAACCGGTGGTGGTGACAGTGGTCGTGGTGCAGTCGGTCGCGATCTTCAACGACTTCACGTTTCCGCTCTACTACCTGCCGGGCAACGAGAACGTCACGGTGCAGCTGACGCTCTACAATTTCCAGAGCCAGTTCAGCACGCAGTACAACCTGCTGTTCACGAACATCCTGCTGATCACGATCCCACCGCTGATCATGTTCCTGTTCTTCAACCGCCAAATCGTCGCAGGGATGACGGCGGGGGCGGTGAAGGGCTGAAAGTGCTTGCCCGCCAAGGCCGGGCCGAGCGGTATAGCCCTCTCCTATAGTTGGGCTTGGCTAACGGTAGTTGCCCCAAGCGTCATGCCCGTGGAACGTTCCCGCGCAACCCGCCCAGAAGGTTCAAGGCGCCATCGGTGCGTCCAAGCGAACCTTCACACAGGCAGCAGCGCCGGGGCGGCGCCAGGCTGCGTACACGCAATCGGCCCGCTCGCGGCCGGGGAGGAGAATACATGTCTTTGAGGTCTATCCAGTCCCGTGGTGTCGGCCGGGTGCTCTCGGCACTCACGGCCGTGCTCATGGTCGGCAGCTTCGCCGCGCCGGTCCTGGCCCAGGAACAGCTTTCGGGCACGATCCGGTTCTCGTGGTGGGGCGCGAACGTGCGCAACGAGAAGACCGAGCAGATCATCAAGCTGTTCGAGAGCGAGAACCCGGGCGTCACGATCAGCCGCGAGCCCGGCGAGTTCAACGCCTACTGGGACAAGCTGAACGTGCAGGCGGCGAGCGGCAACCAGCCCTGCGCCATCACCATGCAGTCGCGCCTGCTCGCCCAGTACGCCGACCCCAGCATCCTGCGTCCGCTCGATGATCTCGTCGAAAACGGCACCCTGGATGTGAGCGGCATCGAGCCGGCGGTCCTCGACTCCGGCCGCGGCGCCGACGGCAAGCTCTACTTCATCCCGCACGGCGTGTTCTACTTCGCGCTGCTCATGAACAAGACGGCGATCGAAGCCGCGGGCATGCAGATCCCGCCCAACGACTGGACCTGGGACGACCTCGAGGCCTTCGCCCGCGAGCTCAAGACCAAGATTCCCGCCGACAAGTACGCCTTCGGAAACCTCGGCGGCAACATGAATGCCTTCGGCGGCTTCCTGATCGGCAAGGGCGAAGCGGCCTTTGCTCCCGACGGGACGGTGTCGATGACGCCCGAGACGATCGCCGAGTGGTTCACCCGCTGGGAAGCGCTCCGCAAGGAAGGCGTGACCGAGACCGCCGACCTGATGGCCGAGCTGCCGGACAACTTCATCGACAACACGCTCCTCGCCAAGGGCGTGGCGCTCGTCGACGCGCGTCCGGCCAACCAGCTCGATGGTCACCAGAAGGTGCTCGACGTCGCCAAGCCGGGCGAGCAGCTCGTGCTGCACACCCTGCCGGTCGGCGAGAAGGGCGGCGGCAACGACATCGGCGCCAACGGCTTCGCCATCGGCGCCAACTGCGATGAGAACAGCGTCAAGATCGCTGCGGCCTGGACCAACTTCTTCACCCAGGACGAGCGCGCCGCCGACATCTACCTGTCGGACAACGGCGTCGTGACGGTCGACCGCTTCCGCGAGAAGCAGCTCAAGAACGAGAAGGCGACTCCGGGCCAGCGCCAGCTGATCGAGGTCTTCAACGAGGTCGCCCCGACCGCCAAGACGGCGTTCTACCCGGCCGGCGGCTACAACGCGATGAACGAGACGCTGACCTCGACCTACGAGTCGGTGGCCTTCGGCAAGGCAACGCCTGAGGAAGCCGCTGCCTCCTACATCGACCAGGTTCAGCGCGCGACCGAGCAGTAACGGGACCAACTCACGCTGCCGGCGGCCAGGCTGCCGGCAGCTTTTCTTTATCTTCTCCGGCGGTACGCCGCCCCGATAACGGAACTTCATGACCGACAGCGTCGCCACAACGGTAGACAAGGCTGCCGCTCCGAGCGCGAGCCGGCCCAAGAAGCGGTCGCGCCTCACCCCGGCGCAGCTCGAGAACCGCACTGCGTACCTGTTCCTGGCGCCGTGGTTCCTCGGCCTCGTCGCCATTACCGCAGCGCCGGTGCTGGCGTCGCTCTACCTCTCGTTCACCCGCTACAACATCCTGCGGCCGCCGCGGTGGGTGGGGCTGAACAACTATATCGACATGCTGACGCGCGATCCGCAGTTCTGGCAGTCGGTGCAGGTCACGTTCTTCTATGTCGGCTGGTCGGTGCCGCTGGTGCTGATCTTCGCCCTGACGGTGGCGGTGCTGCTCAACCGCGGGCTCTCGGGTCTGGGCTTCTACCGCTCGATCTTCTACGTGCCCTCGCTGATCGGCGGCAGCGTCGCGATCGGCCTGTTGTGGCGCGAGGTGTTCGGCACGCGCGGCATCTTCAACGACGCGTTGCGGCTGATCGGCATCCAGGGCCAGAGCTGGGTCGCCAATCCCGAGACGGCGCCGTGGATGCTGGTGACGCTCCACGTCTGGACCTTCGGTTCGGCGATGGTGATCTTCCTTGCCGCGCTGCGGCAGATACCGACCTCGCTCTACGAGGCCGCCTCGATCGATGGCGCCTCGGCCTGGCTGCGCTTCCGGCGCATCACGCTGCCGCTGCTGACGCCGGTGATCCTGTTCAACGTGGTGCTGCAGATCATCCACTCGTTCCAGTCGTTCACGCAGGCGTTCATCGTCTCGAACGGCACCGGCGGGCCGGCCGAGAGCACGCAACTCTATACGCTCTACCTCTACAAGCGCGCCTTCGTGCAGCTCGACATGGGCTACGCCTCGGCCATGGCGTGGCTGCTGCTGATCGTGATCGCCATCTTCACCGGCCTGATGTTCTGGTCGGCCAAGTTCTGGGTGTTCTATGGCGACGATTGATACTGCCGCCGCTCCGGCTGCGCCGCCCCGCCGGCGCAAGGCCCGCCCCAAGTTCGGACGGATGTCGCCGATGCGGGCGTTCCTCGCCCACCTCGCGCTGACGGCGCTCGCGCTGGTGATGGTCTATCCGGTGATCTGGATGGTGCTGTCGTCGCTGCGCCCGCAGAACGAGATCTTCGCCGGCCTGGGGCCGATTCCGCGGACCTGGACGCTCGAGAACTACATCGCGGGGTGGAATTTCTTCGGCAACGTCACGTTCGCGACGTTCTATATCAACTCGTTCGTGATCTGCTTTTTGAGCGTGATCGGCAACATCACGGCGGCATGCCTTGCCGGCTATGCCTTTGCGCGGCTGCGCTTCCGCTGGAAGAGCTTCTGGTTCGCGCTGATGCTGGGCTCGATCATGTTGCCGATCCACGCGCAGCTGATCCCGCAGTACATCGCCTTCCTCAAGCTCGGCTGGGTCAACACCATCCTGCCGCTGGTGGTGCCGAAGTTCCTCGCGACGGACGCGTTTTTCATCTTCCTGATGGTGCAGTTCATGCGTTCGCTGCCGCGGGAGCTGGAGCAGGCGGCGACGGTCGACGGTGCGTCCTATTGGCAGCGCTTCACGCGGATCATCCTGCCGCTCTGCCTGCCGGCCATCGTGACGACGTCGATCTTCACCTTCATCAACAGCTACAACGATTTCCTCGGGCAGCTGATCTATCTCTCGGGCCTCGAGAAGACGACCGTGCCGCTCGCCCTGCGCATGTTCGTGGATGCCAGCGGCGGCGAGTCCTCGTACGGCGGCATGTTCGCCATGGCGACGCTCGCCATCGGTCCGGTGCTCGGGTTCTTCATGGTGTCGCAGCGCTACCTCGTCAAAGGCGTCGCCACCACGGGCTTCAAATAGGATTCGGCATGGCCAGGGTTGTTCTCGACAAAGTTTCCAAGACCTATGCGCACGGCGGCTTCAAGGCCGTCGACCAGCTGAGCCTCGACATCGCCGACGGCGAGTTCCTGGTGCTGGTCGGGCCCTCCGGATGCGGCAAGTCGACGGCGCTGCGGATGATCGCGGGCCTCGAGGAGATCACCTCGGGCGAGGTGTCGATCGCCGGCGAGGTGGTCAACGACGTCCACGCCAAGGACCGCGATATCGCCATGGTGTTCCAGAGCTACGCGCTCTACCCGCACATGAGCGTCTACGAGAACATGGCGTTTGCGCTGCAGATCGCGAAGCTGCCGCGCGCCGAGATCGACCGCAAGGTCTTGGAGGTCGCCAAGATCCTGCAGCTCGAGCCGTACCTGCGCCGCCGTCCCGGCCAGCTCTCGGGCGGCCAGCGCCAGCGCGTTGCCATGGGCCGCGCGATCGTGCGCGAGCCTGAAGTCTTCCTGATGGACGAGCCGCTCTCCAACCTCGACGCCAAGCTGCGCGTGCAGATGCGCTCGGAGATCGCCCGCCTGCAGGACCGGCTCGGGGTGACGACGATCTACGTCACGCACGATCAGGTCGAGGCCATGACGATGGGCGACCGCGTTGCCCTGATGAAGGACGGCGTGCTGCAGCAGGTGGACAAGCCTTCGGTGATCTACGGCCGTCCGGCCAACACCTTCGTTGCCTCGTTCATCGGCTCGCCCGCAATGAATCTCTATCACGCTGCGCTTGCGCCCGCCGATGGGGGCGGGGATGCCATCCTGCAGCTCGGCTCATGGAAGCTGCGGGTTCCAGCCACGCTCCTGGCGCAGCGCCCGGCGCTCTCGGCCTACCTGAACAAGCCGGTGATCGCGGGAATCAGGCCGGAGGACATGGAAGACCTGAAGCTGGTGCCGGGGCATCCCGCGGACCAGACGATCACGGCGGACGTGCAGCTTGCCGAAGCGCTTGGGTCGGACAACATCGTCCACTTCTCGCTCGACGCGCGCGTCGCCGAGGTGATCGATCCGGATACGCTGTCGGACCTCACGACCAGCCTCGACGGCGCCGGCGTAAGTGCCTGCGTTGCACGCTTCGATGCCAAGTCGGAGGTCCAGACCGGGGACAAGGTCTCGATCGCCGTCGATTGCAGCCGGCTGCATTTCTTCGACCCGCAGACGGGCCTCGCCATCTGGTGAGCCGGCCGCCCTGAAGGGGCCGGTCTCGTCTGGAAGCCGGGCCACGCGA
>JAEZBF010000049.1 GCA_023427545.1 Pseudomonadota bacterium | reverse complement strand
GCGCGACCCCGCGGACGCATCTTCATCTCAGACCCGAGCTGGCCGAACCATTGGCCGCTGGCCGAAAACGCTAATCTCACCGTCCAAACCTACCCCTACTTCGATCCGGCGACCCGCAGCGTCGACTTCGGCGCCATGATGAAGGTCATCGATGGCCTCGGCCCGGACGATATCCTTCTGCTGCACGGCTGCTGCCACAATCCAACGGGCGCCAACCTGACGCGCGAGCAGTGGGACCAGGTGGTTGCCAGCCTCAAGCGCACTGGCGCCTTCCCGCTCATCGATCTCGCCTATCTCGGCTTCGGCGACGGCATCGATGAGGATGCCTACGGTACCCGCAAGATCGCTGCCGAGCTGCCCGAGTGCATGATCGCCTTCTCGGCCAGCAAGAATTTCGGCCTCTATCGCGAGCGGACCGGTGTTGCGATCGCCATCGCCAAGGACTCGGCGACTGCGGACGTAGTCTCGAGCCAGATGCAGAACGTGATCCGCGGGACCATTTCGCAGACGCCCGACCACGGCGCCGAGGTCGTGCGGGTGGTTCTCGAGGACCCGGAGCTGCGCCAGGAATGGGCCGCCGAGCTCAAGGAGATGCGGGAGCGCATGAAGCGACTGCGCGTAAAGCTGGTGGAGGCGATCCGCCAGCGTTCCAACAGCAAGGACTTCGATTTCATCGCCGAGCATTCCGGCATGTTCTCGCTGCTCGGCTTGCCACCGCAGGCCGTCGAGAAGCTCAAGCTCGAGGACGGCGTCTACATGATCAACGACAGCCGCATCAACGTGGCCGGCATTCCCGAGGACCGGGTGGGCGAACTTGCCGACAAGCTGCTTTCCGCAATCGCGTAAACGTAACCTTTCCGGCGCTTCTGGCTTGCCGCGGGCTCTTGTGCTCCGGCACAAACGGCTTAGATAGAGGCGGTAAGCCGGAGGGGACCTGCTATGAAGTTTTTTGTCGACACCGCGGACGTCAAGGACATCCGGACGCTCTATGAGACCGGCCTCCTCGACGGGGTGACGACCAACCCGTCCCTGGTCGCCAAATCTGGCCGCAACTTCAAGGAAGTGGTTAAGGAAATCTGCGGCATTGTCCCGGGTCCCGTCTCCGCTGAGGTTGCCTCGACCGACTACGAGACGATGGTCAAGGAAGGCGAGGTGCTCGCTGCCCTTGCCGAGAACGTCGTGATCAAGCTGCCCCTGACCTTCGAGGGGCTGCGCGCCACCAAGCACTTCTCGGAAAAGGGTGTGAAGACCAACGTCACGCTCTGCTTTTCGCCCAACCAGGCGCTGCTCGCGGCCAAGGTCGGCGCCACCTACATTTCCCCCTTCATCGGCCGGCTCGACGACATCAACCTCGAGGGCATGGAGCTGATCCACCAGATCCGCACCATCTACGACAACTATGCCTTCTCGACGGAAATCCTCGCCGCCTCGATCCGCTCTGCCAATCACGTGACGCAGGCAGCCCTTGCCGGCGCCGATGTGGCGACGATCCCGCCGGCGGTGATTTACAAGCTCGCCGACCACCCGCTGACCAAGTCCGGCCTTGAAAACTTCGTCAAGGACTGGAAGGCGACCGGCCAGAGCATTCTCTAGCCGCCCGGGCCGCGTCCCTCGACAAGCTCGGGACGAGGTCCTCCGAGGACGCTGCGCCCCAGTAGACCTCATGGTGAGTTCCTCACGGTGAGCTTGTCGAACGCGAACCACGGGGTCGTGGCAGCATGGCCAACGAAATCGCCACCGCCATCCGGCAGGCCATAGCCGCCGTCGAAATCCCGGGCGGCGGCACGCTCGGCGACTATCCCGGCCTGTCCGAGATCATCGTCACGCAGAGCGCGGTGGCGCTCGCCATCTCCGTCCAGCCAGGCATGGAGGCGGGGTTCGGCCCCGCGCGCGCGGAGGCGCAGCGCCGCGCCGAAGCCGCGGCTTCTGGCCGGAAGGTCATGATCAGCATCACCTCCGACCGTGGCGCCCAGCCGACCGGGCAGGCGAAGGCGCAGGGCCGTCCTGCGCCGCCGCCGCGTACGCCCGTACCAGGCGTGCGCAACATCATTGCAGTCGGCTCGGGCAAGGGCGGGGTGGGTAAATCCACCGTGGCCGCAAACCTGGCGCTGAGCTTCGCCGCCGAAGGCCTGCGCACCGGGCTGCTCGACGCCGATCTCTACGGCCCCTCCGTGCCGCGCCTCCTTGGCATCGAGGGCAAGCCCGCCGTCCGCGAGGACGGCATCTTTTCCCCGCACGACGCTTACGGACTCAAGGTCATCTCCATCGGCTCGATGCTCACCGCGGACCAGGCGGTTGTCTGGCGCGGACCGATGGCGACTTCGGCGCTGCGCCAGCTCCTGCGCGAAACCGCCTGGGGCGATCTCGACGTCCTCGTCGTCGACCTGCCGCCCGGCACCGGCGACATCCACATCTCGCTCGTCCAGCAGGTCGAGCTCACCGGCGCGGTAATCGTCTCCACCCCTCAGGACCTTGCACTGATCGACGCCAAGAAGGCGATCGACATGCTGCGGCGAACCGGCATCCCGCTGCTCGGGCTCATCGAGAACATGAGCTATTTCGTCGCCCCCGACACCGGCACGCGCTACGACATCTTCGGTCATGGCGGGGCCGCTGCCGCCGCCGATCGGCTCGGCCTCCCGTTCCTCGGCGAAATCCCGCTCGTCATGCGCATTCGCGAGACCTCGGACGCCGGCCGGCCGGTGGTCGCAACCGCTGCCGCGGGGGCGGAGGCGCAGGCCTTTCGCGCCATCGCCCGGCGGCTGCTGGACGCAATCCCCAGCCTCCTGACCGGCGCCCCGCGGGCGTGACAGCACCGCCTCACGCTGCTAGGCAACCGACTGCATCAGTAGCCGGGGGGCGCCATGTTTTCCGTTGACCGCAAGGCATTCGGGCCGAACTTCCTCTTCGGCGCGGCAACCGCGGCGTACCAGATCGAGGGTGGCCAGACCGACGGCCGCGGCCCCAGCATTTGGGACAGCTTTGCGATCACTCCCGGCAACGTCAAGAACGCCCACACGGGGGCCGTTGCCTGCGACCACTACAACCGCTGGCCGGAAGACCTCGACCTCATCCGGGACGGCGGCTTCGACGCCTACCGGTTCTCGTTCGCCTGGCCGCGGCTGATCCCCGAAGGCACTGGCGCCATCAACGAGGCCGGCTTCGATTTCTACGATCGTCTCATCGACGGCATGCTCGAGCGCGGTCTCAAGCCGTTCGGCACGCTCTACCACTGGGACCTTCCCAGCCCGCTGCAGGACCGGGGTGGCTGGATGAACCGGGAGATCGCGTACTGGTTCTCCGAATACGCAGCCCTCGTCGGCCGCCGCTTCGGCGACCGGCTGCAGGCGCTCGCGACTATCAACGAGCCCTGGTGCGTTTCGTATCTCTCGCATTTCCTCGGCGTGCACGCCCCCGGCTATCGCGATGTCCGTGCCGCAGCCCGTGCGATGCACCACGTGCTCTTCGCTCACGGCACCGCCATCGATGCGCTACGCGCCGAGGGCACGATGAACCTTGGCATCGTGCGCAATCTCGAGAAGGCCGAGCCCGCCAGCGACAGCGAGGCCGACCGC
>JAEZBF010000047.1 GCA_023427545.1 Pseudomonadota bacterium | reverse complement strand
CTGCCGATTTACGTCACGGAGAACGGCATGTCGGAGAACAACGACGAGCGGCGCGTCACCTTCTACGACGGGCACCTCAGGGCGGTTCTCGATGCGCGCGAACAGGGGGCCGATGTACGTGGCTACTTCGCCTGGTCCCTCCTCGACAACTACGAATGGGCGGAGGGCTATGCCTCGCGCTTCGGCATCGTGCACGTCGATTACGAGACGCAGCGGCGCACGCCCAAGGCCAGCTACCGCGCATTTCAGGGCATGCTCCACAACACGCGTCTTGGCTAGCTCACGGAACCTGCGGCGAGTGAGAACATTATGGGAACAAACCCATGATGCGAGTACCTGTTATGGCAGCCAATACCAACGCCAAGGCGGCGACTGATCCCGGTGCGAACACGATCAAGGACCCGGATGATTGGACGACCGGCGATGAGCCGATGACCGGCGCCCAGGCGTCCTACCTCAAGACGCTCTGCGAGCAGGCGCACGATGATCAGAGCTTCGCCGACGACCTGACCAAGGCGGAAGCATCCAAGCGAATCGATACCCTTCGCGAGAAGCTTGGACTGGCCGATTAGTGGGCTGCGCAGGCAGTTCTTTACAGTACCGCGCGTCCGGTAAGTGCCCGCTTGGCAAGGCACTTGCTTTGTGCGACGGTCAATTCACCGCCGTTCTTTGCGTGACTTTCAGCCGATCACGGTTGGAAGCCACGCAGCTTCCAAAACGTTTTGGGAGAGTCGGCGCAAGCGCGCAAGCGCCGCCTGCATGATGAGACCGGGCTGCCCCTGGGCGGTCGCGGCTCTGGTGTCGTGCGGCAAGAAGACACCCCGGCTCGGCACCGCGCCGGGCCGCAACTGTGCGATGGGAGGACTTCACATGCACAAAAGTCTGTTGGCGGGTATCTCCGCCATTGCGATGGTCGTCGGCGCCGTCTCCGCCGTTCAGGCTCAGGACTTGATGTTCCCGAAGGGCGAGGGCGCCTTCAGCTGGGCGTCCCTGGACGAGTTCGCCGCTGCCCATGCCGACCTCAAGGGCCAGTCGCTGACAGTCTGGAGCCCCTGGCGCGATGATCCGGGCGATGCACCGCAGTGGGCCGCCGTGGTCTCCTACTTCGAGGATGCGACCGGCGTTGATGTCCAGCTCGGCTCTTCGCCGAACTACGAGGAGCAGGCGCGCATTGATATTGCCGCCGGCAGCCCCAACAACATCACGCTGCTGCCCCAGCCCGGCCTGCTGGCCGACTTCGCCAAGCAGGGCGCGCTGACCGACCTCGGCGACGACGCCACCAAGTGGATCGAAGAGAACTACGCCGCCGGCTCGTCCTGGGCTGCCCTCGGCCAGTTCGCCGGTAAGGACGGGACGAAGCACCAGTACGCCTTCCCCTTCAAGCAGGAAGTGAAGTCGCTGGTGTGGTACTCGCCCGACAACTTCGCGGAGAAGGGCTACGAGGTTCCCAAGACCATGGAGGAGCTGATCGCCCTCCAGGACAAGATCATCGCAGACGGCGGCACCCCGTGGTGCATCGGCCTTGAATCGGGCGGCGCCACTGGCTGGCCGGCGACCGACTGGATCGAAGACATCATGCTCCGCACCCAGACACCCGAGGTCTACGACGGCTGGGTCACGAACGAAGTCAAGTTCAACGATCCCAAGGTCGTCGAAGCCATCGACTTCTTCGGCTCGATCGCCAAGGACGACAAGAAGGTCGCCGGCGGCACCGCGGCGGTCGCAACAACTGCCTTCGGTGACAGCCCCAAGGGTCTCTTCACCGTTCCGCCGCAGTGCTACCTGCATCACCAGGCGTCGTTCATCGCCTCGTTCTTCCCCGAGGGCAGCCAGGCCGGTACCGACTACGACTTCTTCTACATGCCGCCCTATGCCAGCAAGCCCGATCTCGGCAATCCGGTCCTCGGCTCCGGCGTTCTCGCCGCGATCACCAAGGACTCGCCGGCGGCTCGCGCCTTCATCGAGTACCTCCAGACCCCGATTGCGCATGAAATCTGGATGGCCCAGCCGAACTCGAGCTTCCTGACCGCGCTCAAGAGCGCCAACACGGAAGTCTACTCGAGCCAGGCGCTGAAGGATCAGGGGCAGATCCTGCTGAATGCCACCACCTTCCGCTTCGACGGCTCGGGCATGATGCCCGGTGCGATCGGTGCGGGCGCATTCTGGACCGGCATGGTCGACTTTGTGAACGGCAAGTCCGCTCAGGAAGTCGCCGACCAGATCCAGAAGGCTTGGGACGCGCTCTAGCCGGCTTCAATCATGGACTCGGCGCTCTGCGCCGAGTCCGCTATGCTGACCCGGCGGACAATGGGCGGTTGCCCGGCCGGGTGAACGGGGGGAGCCATGATCGAGCAGGTTATTGGGGCGGTCATCGCCGTCCTCATCGCGTTGGCGGCCTGCTTCGTCTATTTCTGGGGTAGCAACTGGCTGCTGGACCGCCTGCTTGCCTCCAACTCCGCAATGGCGCCCGATGAGATGACGCGGCGGGACTCGCGTCGCTCGCAGGTCCGGCCCTGGCTGTTCCTGCTCCCGGCGCTGCTGTTCCTGACGGTCTATCTCGTCTATCCCGTTTTCGACACGATCCGCCTGAGTCTGTTTGACAAGTTCGGTCAGCGCTTCATCGGCCTCGACAACTACCTGTGGGCCATCAACGACGGCAATTTCCGCCAGTCGGTATTCAACAACCTGCTCTGGCTCATCATCGTCCCGTTCTTCGCCACCGCCTTCGGCTTGGTGATCGCCGTCCTCGCAGACCGGCTTTGGTGGGGTAACATTGCCAAATCGCTGATCTTTATGCCGATGGCGATCTCGTTCGTCGGCGCCTCGGTGATCTGGAAGTTCATCTACTCCTATCGCGGGCCAGGACAGGAGCAGATCGGCGCGCTCAACGCGCTGGTCACTGGCCTGGGCTTCCCGCCGCAGGCATGGATCACCATCCCGTTCTGGAACTCCATCCTGCTGATGGTGATCCTGATCTGGATCCAGACCGGCTTTGCCATGGTCATTCTTTCCGCAGCCCTGCGCGGCATTCCGGAGGAGACGCTCGAAGCAGCACGCATCGACGGCGCCAATGACTTCCGCATCTTCTTCGACATCATGATCCCCCAGATCTGGGGCACCATCATCGTGGTCTGGACGACGATCACCATCACGGTCCTCAAGGTGTTCGACATCGTCTTCGCCATGACCAATGGCGAGTTCCAGACCCAGGTGCTCGCCAACTTCATGTACTCTTGGATGTTCCGCAGCGGCGACTTCGGCCGCGGCTCGACGGTGGCCGTGGTCATCATGCTCGCGGTCATGCCGATCATGATCTGGAACATCCGTCGGGCGACCGCGGAAGAGGGGACCCGCTGATGACCGTCACCGCCCCAGTCACCGAAGGCACCGAAATTCCCCGCGACGTCGCCGCGACGCCGCGTCCCTTACTGGGTGGGCTGAGCCTCGGCCGGCTCGCCGCCCACCTTGCTCTTCTCTTCCTCGTCCTTCTTTGGACGTTTCCTACCGCCGGCCTGCTGATCTCGTCGCTCCGCGATCCCGATCAGCTCGCCGCCTCCGGCTGGTGGACCTCGCTCGCCCCCTCCACGACCCTCCAGCAGTCGCGCCTGGGCGCCGCCGGCGAGCAGGTCCAGGAGAACGGCCAGTATGTTATCCGCGGCAACCTCTTCAGCGGCGCGACGGCGCATACGGCGCGGATCATCAGCTTTGGCGCGACCAATGCCACCATCAACGACAACCAGCCGGGCTCGACCATTACCCTGCAGCAGGGCGGCTCGCTGACCGTCAGCGAGAATGGCGACTACGTCTGGACATCGCCGACCGAGTTCACCCACCGCGGTGGGCCGCGCATCCTCTTCGTCGCCGGCACTCCGCCACGGTTCACGTTCCAGAACTACGTGGCGGTGCTGACCGCGGCCGGGCTGTCGCAGTCCTTCATCAACTCGATCACCGTCGCGATCCCCGCAACGATCATACCCATCCTGATTTCGGCCTTCGCCGCTTATGCCCTGGCCTGGATGCGCTTCCCGGGTCGTGGCCTCATCATCGCCGTCGTCGTCGGACTCATCGTTGTACCGCTGCAGATGTCGCTCATCCCCATGCTGCGCATGTACAACGGCGTCGCCAGCATCTTCGGCACCGACAGCAAGGGGTATTTCGGTGTCTGGCTGGCGCATACAGCCTTCGGCCTGCCGCTCGCGATCTACCTGCTGCGCAACTACATGGTCGGCCTGCCCAAGGAGATCATGGAATCTGCCCGCATCGACGGCGCCAGCCACTTCCAGATCTTCACCACCATGGTGCTGCCGCTCTCCTTCCCGGCGCTCGCATCCTTTGCGATCTTCCAGTTCCTCTGGATTTGGAACGACCTGCTCGTCGCTCTCATCTTCCTCGGCTCGCAGAACGATAAGCTGGTGCTGACCGCGCGCCTCGTGAACCTGCTCGGCACCCGCGGCGACAACTGGGAACTGCTGACCGCAGCCGCGTTCATCACCATCATCGTGCCGCTGATCGTCTTCTTCTCGCTGCAGCGCTACTTCGTCCGCGGGCTGCTGGCCGGCTCCGTGAAGTAAGAGCCGCATCGAGCTCGGTCAGGCGCCGCGCACCGGTTCGTCGATCCCGCTGGCGTCCAGATCTGCGGCGATGTGAAAGCTCGACGGGATCAACGTGCCCCGCGGCTCAGCATCCTCGCACTGGCGGATCAGCTCGGCGATCAAAGCCGCACCGGCATCGCGCAGCGACGAGCGCACGTACGAGAACGCGCCCGCGAACGGGCTGAGATCGAGGTAGTGCAGCTCGTCGTCCATGGTCGCGATGGTCACGCGCCGCCCCGCACGGACTACCGCCGCGTGACCTTCGACCGCCATCAGCGCCGATGAGTAGAGCAGGGCGGTTACGTCTCCATCCTCGAGCGCCCGGGTGCTCAGCTTGAACCCTGCCTCGCCCATCGGATGCATCGAGTTGTGCACCGTCACCGTCTCGGGCGGCAGCCCGGCATCGGCCACGGCATCGAATACCCCCCGCCGCCGGAACAGCGCATAGGTGAAAGTCTCGTCGCCGTTGATGAAGGCGATGCGCCGGTGCCCGTTCGCGATGAGCAGGCGCGTAAGCCGGTAGAAGTTGCCGTAGTTGTCGATGTCCACCCAGCCGTAGTCCGCATCCATCCGCGTCCGCCCGTGCACCACGAACGGCCGGCCCATCCGCTGCAGATAGGCGACGCGCGTATCGTCCTCTTGCGGCAGGTCGACGATGAAGCCGTCCACGCTGTTGTCGTTCACATACCGGTCGTAGATCGCGAGCTCGTGCTCGGGCGTGTCGCTGCTCATGACGAGGTCGTAATTGCCCGCCCGCGCGCCGCGCAGCACCCCCGCCATCACCTCCACGAAGTGCGGATCGACGAACTTCCGGTCGTTATCCGACTGCACCCACGCGAGGTTGTGCGTGCGCCCCCGCACCAGCCGTTGCGCATTCCGGTTCGGCCTGTAGCCCATCCGTCGCGCCGCCTCGGCAATGCGGTCGCGCGTCGCGTGGCCGACGTCCGGGTAGCCGTTCAGCGCCCGCGAAATGGTGGTGATGCTCAGGCCGAGCTCGGCGGCGAGATGCTTGATCGTGACATTGCGCCCCGGCGCCCCTGATCGGGCGTGGGTAACGGCTGGCGTCGGCCGGTAAACTCTTGCCACTCAACGCTTATCCTGGCAGCGCCGGGTGCGTCGCGCCTCCCCCCCGGAGTTGACGCTGGGCCGGCTCCTTGGCTAAAGGATAGCTTACTAAAACGTTTTGGCAAACGTCGCGGGAGCCCCCAGCCGGGGCACCGCGCGTGCCCCTTTCCTGGAGATCTGCGGTGACCGCCACGCAGCTGATGACGGAGCCGAAGACGGCGCCGGGCCCGACGACTGACAAGGACTGGTGGCGTGGGGCGGTGATCTACCAGATCTATCCGCGCTCCTTCCAGGATCACAACGGCGACGGCATCGGCGACCTCGTCGGCATCACCGAGCGGCTCGGCTACGTCTCCGACCTCGGTGTCGACGCGATCTGGCTCTCGCCGTTCTTCACCTCACCCATGCGCGACTTCGGCTACGACGTCTCGAACTATCGCGATGTCGATCCGATCTTCGGCACCCTCGGCGATTTCGACCGGCTGCTGCAGAAGGCCCATGGCCTCGGGCTCAAGGTCATCATCGACCAGGTGATCAGCCACACCTCCGACCGGCATCCCTGGTTCGCCGAAAGCCGGCTGTCCAAGACCAACGAGCGCGCCGACTGGTACGTCTGGGCCGATCCCAAGCCCGACGGGACGCCGCCGAACAACTGGCTCTCGATCTTCGGTGGTTCCGCCTGGGCCTGGGACAGCCGCCGCATGCAGTACTACCTGCACAACTTCCTCGCTTCCCAGCCCGACCTCAACTTCCACAATCCCGCCGTACAGGACGCGCTGCTCTCCGACATGCGCTTCTGGCTGGAGCGTGGGGTGGACGGGTTCCGGCTCGACACCGTCAACTTCTACTTCCATTCCAAGGGGTTGGAGTCCAATCCGGTCGTCCGGCCGGAGGATTTCAACGCCTCCACCGCGCCTGCCGTGAACCCCTATAATTTCCAGGAACACCTCTACGACAAGAGCCAGCCGGAAAACATCGAGTTCCTCAAGCGCCTGCGCGCGATGATGGACCAGTACCCCGGCACCACCACGGTCGGCGAGATCGGCGACAGCCAGCACCAGCTCGAGGTCATGGCCGCCTACACCTCCGGCAACGACCGGCTGCACATGTGCTACACCTTCGACTATCTCGGAGGCGCCTTCAGCGCGCAGCACTTCCGCACCGCGATCAGGACCACCGAGGAAAAGGCGCCCGAGGGCTGGATCTGCCTCGCCTTTTCGAACCACGACGTGGTGCGCCATGTCAGCCGCTGGGCCGTTCGCGAGCATCAGGAGGCCTTCACCCGCCTCTCCGCCATGCTGCTGATGACCATGCGCGGCTCGGTCTGCGTCTACCAGGGTGAGGAACTCGGGCTGCCCGAAGCCGAGCTCGCCTTCGAGGACCTCGTCGATCCCTACGGCATCGAGTTCTGGCCCGAGTTCAAGGGCCGCGACGGCGCCCGCACCCCGATGGTCTGGCAGGCGGCGGCGCATCTCGGTGGCTTCTCCACCGCGCCCCGCGCCTGGCTCCCGGTGCCCAACAACCACCTGATGCGCGCGGTCGATCAGCAGCTCGCCAATCCTGACTCGGTGCTGCAGTTCTATCGCGCGATGCTGGTTTTCCGCAGGGCCCACCCGGCGCTGGGCAAGGGCACGCTGGAGCTCGTCGACGCTCCGGACACGGTGCTGGCCTTCATCCGCCGCCTGGGCAACGAGGCCATCCTCTGCGTCTTCAACATGTCCGACGCCGACGCCACGTTCCAGCTCCCCGCCGGGGTCTCGGTGGAAGCGATCAACGCACCGGGCGTCGCGGCCGAGCCGGAGGGTGGTTCGTTGAGCTTGCCGCCGTTTAATGCCTATATTGGGCGCATCATCTAGGGCGGCTCAGCCAGGTCTGGAAGACGGCGCGCCGGGGGGAGATCGAATGTCCAACCTGAAGATCACCAATCTCTACAAGCGCTACGGCGCGGTCGAGATCCTCAAGGACGTCAATCTCCAGATCGAGTCCGGCGAGTTTGTCGTCTTCGTCGGCCCCTCCGGTTGCGGCAAGTCCACGCTGCTGCGCTGCATCTCGGGCCTTGAAGGGATCTCCTCGGGTACGCTCGAGATCGATGGCCGCGTCGTCAACGAGGTGGCGCCGAGCAAGCGCGGCATCGCCATGGTCTTCCAGAGCTACGCGCTCTACCCGCACATGACCGTGTTCGACAACATGGCTTATGCCTTGCGGCTGCTTGGCCTTCCCAAGGCCGAGATCAAGCAGAAGGTTGAGGCGGCGGCCGAAAAGCTGCAGCTGACCAAGTACCTGGATCGCCTCCCCAAGGCCCTCTCTGGCGGCCAGCGCCAGCGCGTCGCCATCGGCCGGGCCATCGTGCGCGACCCCAAGGTGTTCCTGTTCGATGAACCCTTGTCGAACCTCGATGCGGCACTGCGCGTTCAGATGCGGATGGAGATCGCCCAGCTCAACGAGCAGCTCTCGGGCACCACTTTCATCTACGTGACCCACGATCAGGTCGAGGCGATGACGCTCGCCGATCGCATCGTGGTGCTCAAGGATGGCGTGGTGCAGCAGGTGGGCACGCCCATGGAGCTCTACGAGCACCCCATCAACCTGTTCGTCGCCGGCTTCATCGGCTCGCCGAAGATGAACTTCCTCACCGGCAAGTTCGCCGACAAGTTCCGGGCCCATACCGTCGGCGTGCGTTCGGAGCACCTCGATATCGTCCCCAGCGGCGGCGCGTGGAGCGGCAAGGTGATCTACTCGGAGAACCTGGGCTCGGACAGCTACCTCTATGTCGATATCGGTGCCGATGAACCCGTCATCGTGCGCCAGGAGGGCAAGGCGAGCTACCACTCAGGGGATCAGCTCAGCTTCTCCCCGCGCGGTGACGCGTTCCTGCGCTTCGATGAGGCGGGCAGGCCGATGCTGCACTAAGCCGGGCTAGGTTCCGCGCCGGCCCGCGTTCGTTCTACGTTGCCTGCTGGGATCACCAGCGAAAACAGCGTGCCCGCTTCACCCACCGGATCGACCGAGAGCGAGAAGGCGTTGACCGCAAGGAGCGAGCGCGTCAGCGCCAGTCCCACGCTTGAGCGTACCGGCGCCAGCGCCTGACCCTCCCTGCCGACCCCGTCGCGGAACACGACGAAGCGCTCGCCCGGATCCATCGCCGCGGCGGCAGAATCGCGAACATTGACGAGAATCGAACCGTCCTCTTCCGCCTGTGCCGACAAGACCACGGAGCCGCCGGCCGGCGTCTGGTCGATCGCGCTGGCAAGAAGGTTCAGCACCGCTTGGCCGAGCGAAGCGCGGTCGGCGTGGATGCGCGGCAGCTTCTCCGAAATCGCGGTCCGCACCAGGACCCGGGCCGCTCCGGCCTGCGCCCGCACCCGCAGGATGCAGCTCTCGAGCAGCGGCGCCAACTCGATATCCATTGGCCTTGTGGTGTACCGGCCTTCCCGCAAACGGCTGAAGTCGTCGAGTTCGTCGATCAGTACGGCGATCTCCTCGCCCGCTGTCTTGATGTCCCGCGCATACTCCAGGTAGCGCTCGTTGCCGACCTCGCCGAAGGCCGCGGTGCGGATCAGGTCGGCAAAGCCGATGATGGTGTTGAGTGGGCGGCGCAGGCCACGGCTGAGCCGCGCCAGAACCGCTGGCTCGATGTCTGCTGCTGCCGCAAGGGGCGCAGCCGGATCGGTGCGGTGCAGCAGTCCGAAATAGCCGGTGACGATCCCCGCCTGGCCCTGTGCGAACAGAACCATGTTGCTCCCGCCTTGCAGGCGCAGCTGGAGATAGGGGCGGGCAGTTTCGGCGATGCGGGCAGGGCGCTCGAGGAAGACCTTCAGCTCCCGATCCTGCTCGGGATCGATCAGCACCGAGATCGGCTTGCCCGCCAGCTGCTCGTCCGGACTGCCGAGCTGCAGCCGCGCGCGGCCCGACAGATGAGTGATAGCCCCGGATCGATCGGCTGCGATGAAGCCCTCTTGGCGGCACTCCGCGAAAAGTTCGGCAAACGCCCGAACCGCAGCCTCGTGGCCGGTTCGCGCCTCGTTAGCCGAGGCCGAGAGCATCAGCGCGGGGCGGCCCTGCCAGGAGATCGACTGCAGGCGGGCGCTGACCGGCACCAGCATTCCGCTCCGCTGGATCAGGTGCGTGATCGGTCCGGCCTCTTCGCCTACGCCGGCGCCTGGAAATATCGAGGCAAGCCCTGCCGCGCGCAGCTCCTCTACAGAGGCATGGCCGGTCATCTCGATGACGGCGCGGTTGGCGAACAGCACCTGCTGGTCACGGAAAACCAGAATGCCGATGGGCAGGCGGTTGAGGATGAAGGTCTCGCCGGCAAGGCTGACGAGCTGGCCTTCAGGTTGCGTCGCACCGCTCGCCCGAACGAGGGCATCGTTCCCGCTGGTGGAAGCCGGCGCTGCGCGCGCGTTCCGGCTATCGTCCGCACCGACCCGGTCGTTCAGGATACGGCTCAGCTCCTCGAAATTGTACCGCGAGACCCGCTCTATCGCCTCGGGGTCGCGGGGCGCCGCATCGTCGCCTAGAGCAAGGGCGTCTTGTGCCGGCTCGAAGCCGCGCCCGGTGATCTTGTACGTGGGCGAGTCCTCGGGCGCGGACGGTGCAGCGTCGGCGTTTTCGGGGGCTGTTCCGGGAGGCGATGGCGGCGCTGGTTCATCGAGGCCGGCGTAGAGCTCGGTATCTCCCACCAGCCGGTCGAAGAGTGAACTCAGCGACCGCCGCGCGGCTTCATCGGGCAGCTGCAATTCATCCGGCCACTCCTGCGCTTGCGGGGCAGGGGGCTCCCCGTCGGAAGGCGCGGAAAGGTTCTCGATGACGGGTGCTTCCGCTGGCGCGTATTGTTCCGCCGGCAGCGCCACCGCATCTTCCTGCTCGACGGTCTGCGCCAGCAGCAGGCTCTCTCCATCGGGCCCGGCTGCGAACCGCGTCAGCACCAGCCGATCATCGATCGCGGCGATCTCACCAATGGGGGGTACACCTACGCTGCCGCTGTCGAGACCAATACGCAGCTCGTCGGCAGGCCCTCCGAGAACGTTGCCGTCCCGCGCCAGCAGCAGGTACCTCGTTCCAGCCGGGAGCACCGGCCAGACACTGAGGTCGCTCGCCTCGAACGCACCCCACTCCACAGCTTCACCACTCACGATCAGCAGCCCCGTGGCCTCGCCCAGGTTCATCGGCGTGCACGAGCAGGTTGCCGAAACGGGGTGGTTACCGACGAGGAATTGGATGCGCGACGGACTGGAACGTCCCGGTGTTCCCAACCTCACGAGCCTGGCGACCAGCCCACGGATCGGCACCGCCTCGGCAGCGGTCGAGGCCTGCCGTCCCCAAAGGGCTGCAAAGCCACGGGCTGCGGGGTTGCGCCAAAGCAGCCGCGTACCATCGGCCGACCATAACCAGGCCGGCTGTGGGGCACACCAGAGCGCAAAGAGGCGACGTGCCCCTGCCGATTTGATCCAGTCAGCGTTCATGCCCGGCCGATGTTGAAGTGTGCCAACCTGGCACAAACTGCCCCCGATACTTAATGATCTCCTAATTATCGTGGGGCAGCACCCCGGTCCAGCCGCGCTCGCCGAACACCCCTGGCAAACGATTTGATGGTTAAGTCGAAGGCGCGTCATCGCGACCGTCCCACATGGCCGATACCCCCTTGTCTTGCTCAGGAACTGGACCTATGGTCCGCCCGGTTTTGCGCCGGCATATGCCCGCCAGACCAGTGCCGGCCCGGACCATCGGCGGTCCCTGGCCCTGTGCCGCCTTAGCTCAGATGGTTAGAGCACTAGATTGTGGATCTAGGGGTCCCCCGTTCAATCCGGGGAGGCGGTACCAATTCTCCTGCGGACTCAGCGGCGAGGACCGGTGAAGGAGTCCTCGATGTGCTCCACGATTGGCGCAAACCGCGGTTTCTGCCTCGCCGGGAAGCTGATCTCGAAGGCTGCCAGCCGCGAGCGGTCGGGGCTGAACATGAACTTCGTATAGAAGATCACAGCGTCCCCGCCTTCACGCGCCGAGTAGAATCCGGAGAGAACGAACCAGCTCTTGCCGCCCGCTCTGTAGGTGACCTGACGCACCCGGTCTGCTTCTTCGATTGCCGCGACGAACTCCCGCGGCGAAAAGCCCTCGGGATTTTCCGCGGCATAGACCTCGATCATTGCGCCATATCGCGGCGCCCGTAGACTGATGCCCCGGTCGGTTCTCTCAATAGGGTCGAAGAGGGAGCCGGGCAGGTCGATGGCGAAGCCATAGCGATCATCGACGTATCGCCGCCACCGCTCCCCTGCACGGGTCGCGACGGTCTGCACGTACGCCTGCAACTCGGCGAGCATGGGCTGGTTCGTCGCGTAATCGGTTGACCATGCCGGGCCCGAACCGAGGCCCAGCATCATCGCGACGCTTGCAAGGGTGCGCATGTGCTCTCTCCAAAACCCCGCCGCCAAGAAATCCACGGCCGTCGCAATGGTTGCCCGCCCACGCACTTGTCATATGCTGGGAGAGCCGGGCGCCAATAATGGCAACGGCTTACGGCCGGAGGGGCGGGTGCGATTTGCTCTCAATCACATGGTGCAGCCGCAGCTGCCGCTGCCCGCCTTCTTCGAGTTGGCGCGGCAGGTGGGCTGCGATGCGGTCGAAATCCGCAACGACATTGCCGGACAGGCTATCCTCGACGGCACACCGGCTGCTGAGGTGCGTTCGTTGGCGGTCGATGCCGGCGTTGAGATCCTGACAATAAACGCGCTGCAGCGGTTCAATGACTGGTCCGCAACCCGCGAGCGCGAAGCCGCGGCCCTGGCCGCCTACGCACGCGACTGCGGCGCCGGCGCGATCATCCTCGTCCCCACCAACGATGGCGTGTCCATCTCGGGCGAACGCCTACGCGACGCGTTGAGGCGCCTGGAGCCCATCCTCGCTGACGCCGGTATCGTCGGCTTGGTCGAGCCGCTCGGGTTCGCTGCGTGCAGCCTCAGGTCGAAGGCGGAGGCGGTCGCATCGATTGCCGATGTCGGCGGGGCCAGGACATTCCGGCTGGTCCACGACACATTCCACCACCACCTTGCAGGCGAACCTCAGCTCTTCCCGCACTCGACCGGGCTCGTCCACGTGTCGGGCGTGACGGACCCCGCACTATCTGTCGCCGACATGCGCGACGCTCACCGCGTGCTCGTCGACGCCCGCGATCGCATCGGCAACGTCGAGCAGATCGGCGCACTCGTCGCGGGCGGCTATGGCGGGCCGGTCTCGTTCGAGCCGTTCTCCGAGGAGATGCGGCACCTCCCCGATCCCGCAGCGGCCGTCCGGGCCAGCATGCAGGCCATCACCGGCTGGGCCCGTCGCACCGCCCTAGCCGAAAAATTAGGCGTTTGAAGTCAGCACCTTACCGCCACCTCACCCGTTTACGTTAACTCAATCCCCCCCTGCCCCTCCCCAAAGAGACTGCTTTATTCCTTGCCGAAAGGCGGAGGATAACTCCGAGAATGTTGATCTCGTTGGTAGCTGTTTGCGCGGTTTCGGTGGCTATCCTTTTCAGGCACATGGGCCGCAGACGTGCAAAGCGGACTGCGGCATTCATCAGGTCGCGTGCGAGCAGGCGCTGCGTCCACTGAGGACCCAGATTTATGAACATTCCCATGATCGCTGTACCTGACGCCGCTTCTACAATGGAGTCAAGCGACGGCCAGGGCGAAGGCAAAACGAACCTTGCTCCAGCTCCAAATCGCGCCAGCGCCCGGCCCCCAGCGGTGCAGAGCAGACGCAACTTGTTCGGTCCAGTCGACACGCCCACGCCAAGGAGTGCGTACTCGGTGATAGCTAATCGCTTCGAGCCCAACTGAACTGCTCATCAGGCAATTTTCAGCCGACCCCTGCTAAGACACAGTTGGACCGTGAATCCAACCTCACCGCGACCGGGAAGGACCGCGCGACACATTGCCGAACCCTGATGTGCACTGCGCGGCTCGTGAACTGAGGACGCTCGCGCCCTACGCTCTGATCATCATTGCCGTCCTTCTGGTCGGTGCTTTCACCGCGTACCGGTGGATAGCACAGAATAGCCCCCGTCCAATCGAGGCATCTGTTGAGATCGAGGGCATCGACGTGCCCATGGCTGACTAGAGCGCCCCCTACAAGGCGCGACCCCTGCAAAATGACGCGCTAACCCTGGGCACCCGCCTTTGTGCATCGAGCGACTCTCGTCCCGGTACGCTGAGCCTATCGAACGCCCCGCTCGGCCCGATCAAACCAGCCATAGACGTTGGCCTGCACTTCCGCGCGGCCGTCGCGGCCGATCGGCTAGTTCCTCCGCGAACGATGGCATCCTGCCGGTACGCCGTCATGATCGGCTGACGCGAGTTGCCGCCCACAGTTGGATCGCCGCGCCGCCCACGATGCTCCTCGACCATGAGCGACCGCCGCTTAGCGTTGCTCCGAGGCAGCGGAGCGTCTGGGCTTAGATCCACCGGGCTGGCATCCGTAACACCGAGCAGCCCGAAGCCTAGGCGGCAGAGCGCGCGAATACGCGGATCTCGCTCGCGGCCGCCGCACGGATTGACGGGCCGGGACCCATTACCTCGTCGGCGCTGGGCGCGGGCCGCTCGCGCTTTGCGCGACTACGTCGCAACCCTTGATCTCGCCATTGCAGGACAGACCCATCCCTTCGAGGAAGGATTTCACCGGCGCGTAGAGACCAGTCTCTTTCATAGCTGACCAGCTAGTTGATTCGCATTGCAATAATGGAAAGGGCCGCCAATCTGGCGGCCCTCCACAGGTTCGGCACGTCCGCGGTCGCAGCGGCCATGATGGCCGCTCTGGGACTGCTGCTAGAGCGAAGTCTGCTCCGCCCTAACTCGCGAGGCTCCAAGACCCACGGACAATTCCGAATTCCCATGTGACATTGGATCACCTCCTCTCAATTGGTTGCTGGCTAGGGTAAAGTGGTTGCATTCGCCGGCCGACGCAAGTCCCTGTCAGCAGTAACGTCGGCCTCGCCCTTTCGTGAAGCGCAGTGCCAATTCTGTGTTCAGTTACGCCTAGTTGCCGCCGCAGATAACCCCCAAATTCGAACCGTCGCGTTCCGGCCATGGTCGCCGCGCCATCCCGAACAATGCCCATCAGATCAAGTCAGCCGGAGCGCTTATGCCTCGTTTGTTTAAGACCATTTGTGCCGCCCTAATCGCCAGTTGCGTCGCTGCGCCGGTGGTGGCCGGCTCTGCCCTGTCACCGATTGGCTCGTGGGAAGTTTCGACCGGCGAGGCGCGGTACAAGGTGACCAATTGCGGAAAAAATGGCGAAATCTGCGCCAAACTCATATGGTTACGCGATGATGCACGCACGAAAGAGAACCTGCGCTACCTCAACAAGAATGTCGTGACCGGCGCCGTGCCGGCCAGTGCCGACAACAAGTGGACGGGCACCGTCAACTACGAGGGCGAGGCCATCAGGGGCAGCGTCACGATGGTGAATAACAACACGCTCAAGCTGACCGGCTGCAAGATGATCGCCTGCACGTCGTTCCAGTTCAGACGCATCTAAAGCCCGCTACTGCCGCTGCACGGCGCTCACACCGCCGTGTAGCAACTCCCTTCGACCCGCCACGTTGTTGACACAACGATTGACGCTCATTGCTGCGGGGGGTTGAGGAGGATGTCCCTGGCCCAGCTCTACAGCTTCTCGTCG
>JAEZBF010000012.1 GCA_023427545.1 Pseudomonadota bacterium | reverse complement strand
CGATCAACGCGCTGAGCTACGTCGCACTGATCGTTGTCCTGCTCAGATGGCAGCCGGTGCAGCAGAAGCGCCTGCTGCCGCGGGAGTCGATGCGCTCGGGCATGATGGCGGGCGTACGCTACGTCGCCATGTCGCCTGACATCGGCAAGGTGCTGCTTCGCAGCTTCATCTTCGGCTTCGGGGCGATTTCCCTGATGGCACTGCTGCCGGTGGTCTCGGTATCCCTGCTCGGCGGCGGCCCGCTCATCTACGGCCTGATGCTGGGGGCATTCGGCCTCGGCGCGGTCGGCGGTGCCCTGCTCGGCAACATGGCGCAGGCGAGGTTCAGCACCGAGGTCATCGCGCGGGGTGCGTTCCTCGGCTTTGCCGTCTGCGTTGCGGTGACCGGCATCAGCACCTCGCCATGGCTGACGGGGCTTGCGCTGCTCGTCGGTGGCGCCTGCTGGGTCCTGGCGCTAGCCCTCTTCAACGTCTCCGTGCAGCTCGCGAGCCCGCGGTGGGTCGTCGGCCGTGCGCTCTCGATTTACCAGACCGCCACCTTCGGCGGCATGGCGCTGGGCAGCGGGATGTGGGGTCTTGGCGCCGAAGCCTTCGGGCTGCAGCCGGCCCTGCTCGCCGCCGCCGCACCGCTGGTGGGAGGCGCGCTCGTCGGCCTGCTCCTGCCGCTGCCGCCGCGCACCAATCGAAACCTCGATCCGCTCAACAGCTGGAAGGAGCCTGAGGTCGAACTCGAGGTGCTCCCCCAGAGCGGTCCTATCCGCATTGAGATCACGTTCAACATCGCGCCGGAGAACGTGCCCGCGTTCCTGATGATCATGGGCGAGCGCAAGCGGGTCCGCCGTCGCGACGGCGCCCGCAACTGGGCGCTGCTCCGCGACCTGGGGCACCCCGACCATTGGGTGGAGAGCTACGAGACCCCGACCTGGACCGAGTACGTGCGGCACAACCTGCGGCAGACGCAGGCCGAGGCCGAGATCAGCGCGCAGCTGCGGGCCCTGCACGTCGGGCCGGATCGGCCCAAGGTCCGGCGCCTCATCGAACGGCCGCCGAACTGGTTGTCGGCGGTGACCGGCCCCAAGAGCACGATCGACCCGCCGTAACAGACCGCTGGCCTAGTCTTCGTCCTTGGGCGCCGCCTGCATGCCCAGCGCCGACATGTAGAGATCGAGCAGGGCCTCCTGCTCCATCCGCTCGTTGTGATCCTGCTTGCGGATGCGCACGATCTGGCGGAGCACCTTGACGTCGAAGCCGTTGCCCTTGGCTTCGGCGTAGATCTCCTTGATGTCTTCGGAGATCGCGGCCTTCTCTTCTTCCATCCGCTCGATACGTTCGATGATCGCGCGCAGCTGGTCCTGCGCGACGCTGTCAGTTACGGCCATGGCTAACCTCAGGATCGATTTGCTGGCGTTGGTTCATCATGAGCGCGCGGGGCGATCAAGGGCAAAGGCCGCCAATCCACACGGGGTCCCCAGCGCCTTCGCATTTCAGCCAAAACCGCCGTTTAGCGGTTGACACCCCGCGCCCCCCTTGCGCAAGAAACGATAAGCGTCCCCCATGGTTTTCGGCCGATCTTTGCACACCCTCCGCTTCGGAATGGTCTTCGTCTGCACGTCCGTCGGGGGGGCGGTGGCAACCGCGACCCCGGCGCTCGCCGACCTTCGCGTCTGCAACCAGACCGCCAACCCGATCTCCGTCGCCCTTGGTTACCGCGCCGAGCGTGGCTGGCAGTCGGAAGGCTGGTGGGTTGCTCCGCCGACAAAGTGCGCAACTGTTTACCAGGGCGCGCTCAACTCGCGCTTCTTCTACATCTTCGCCGCCGATGACATGGGCGGCGGTGCCTGGGACGGCTCGGTGTTCATGTGCACGCGAGATGAGACCTTCACGATTTTCGGGGTGGAGGATTGCCTGGCACGCGGTTATGAACGCACGGGCTTTTTCGAGGTCGATACCCAGAACCGGTCCGACTGGATGCTGCAGCTGACAGACAGCAATGCAGGCCCGGGTGGCTCGGACAACGGTTCCGCGCCCGACCAGGTGGTTCAGTTGGGCGGGGACGAGGATGCGGCCCCGCTCGACGATACCGAGACCGCTCCCCTCGACGATGTCGAAGGGGCGCCCGAAGGAGGCGCGACTAACAAATGAGACGGCTGAGACGCGTCAAGATCCTCGCCACCCTTGGTCCTGCCTCTAACGAGGAAGCGATGATCGAGGAACTGGCCCGTGCCGGCGCCGACGTCTTCCGCATCAACATGAGCCACGCCAGCCACGAACTGCTGGCGCAGACCGTCACCCGCATTCGCAACGTCGAAGCGCGGCTGAACCACCCCCTTGGCGTGCTCGTCGACCTGCAGGGCCCCAAGCTGCGCGTCGGCCGTTTCGACAACGGGGCAGTGACGCTGAACGCCGGCGCCCGCTTTGTGCTCGACAGCAGCGATGCCGCTGGCACGTCCGATCGCGTCTTCCTACCCCACCCCGAAATCCTCGAGTCCGTCAGCGTCGGCGACCGGCTGCTCCTCGATGACGGCAAGCTCCAGCTCAAGGCCACCAAAGTCGGTGGCGGCACCGTCGAGACCGAAGTCGTTTACGGCGGCAAGCTGTCCGACAAGAAGGGCGTGAGCCTCCCCGACACCCTCCTGCCGGTTGGCGCGCTGACGCCAAAGGACCACGCCGATCTCCTCGCCGCGCTGTCCCACGACGCCGACTGGATCGCGCTCTCCTTCGTGCAGCGGCCAGAAGACATCATCGACGTCCGCAAGATCGTCCAGGGCCGCGCCGGGGTCATGGCCAAGATCGAAAAGCCGCAGGCAGTCGAGCGGCTCGAGGAGATCATCAAGCTCTGCGACGCCTTCATGATCGCGCGAGGCGACCTCGGCGTCGAAATGCCCCTCGAGCAGGTCCCCGGCCTGCAGAAGCGCATGATCCGCATCGCCCGCCGCTACGGCAAGCCGGTGGTGGTCGCGACCCAGATGCTCGAATCGATGATCACCTCGCCGGTCCCCACGCGCGCCGAGGTTTCGGATGTCTCGATCGCCGTGTTCGAAGGCGCAGACGCCGTGATGCTGTCCGCCGAAAGCGCGTCGGGGCAGTACCCGGTCGAAGCCGTGAGCATGATGAACAAGGTGGCGATGGCGGTCGAAAGCGACGTCAACTACCGCAGCATCATCCGCGCCCAGGCGACCGAGCCTGAGGCCACCGCCGCCGACGCGATCTCCGCCGCGACCAGGCAGGTCGCGGAGACGCTCGATCTCGCGGCGATCGTGACCTACACCTCGTCGGGCTCGACCGGCATCCGCGCCGCCCGCGAGCGCCCCGCCAAGCCGATCATCGCGCTCTCGCCGAACCGCCGCACCGTGCGCCGGCTGTCGGTGGTCTGGGGCCTCCACTGCGTGCAGACCGAGGACGCCGTCAGCCTCGATGACATGGTCGACCGCGCCTGCGTCATCGCCTACCAGGAGGGCTTTGCCCGCCCCGGCGACCGTATCGCGATCACCGCCGGCGTGCCGCTGGGCACCCCGGGGGCCACCAACATGCTCCGCGTCGCCTTCGTGCGCCAGGACGGCACCGGCTCGAGCTAGTGATGCCCGGACCTCGTGGTTCGACAAGCTCACCATGAGGTCCTCCGAAATTCCGGCTCTCCAGCAGACCTCATGGTGAACCCGTCGAACCATGAGGTCGTGGCCCGAGGAGTCGTCATGCCCGCCACCACCACGCAGATCACCGCCGCCCTCGCCCAGGCCGACGCGAACATCGAGCAGAGCCTCGAGCGGCTTTTCACGCTGCTGCGCATCCCCTCGATTTCGACGGACCCCGCCTACGCCGAAGATTGCGCACGGGCGGCGCAGTGGCTGGCCGACGATCTGGTGGCAGACGGCTTCGACGCCTCGGTGCGCCAGACGCCCGGCCGCCCCATGGTGGTCGCCCACGATCTCAGCGCGGATGGACCGCACGTGCTGTTCTACGGCCACTACGACGTCCAGCCGGTCGATCCGCTGGCGCTCTGGGACGCAGCGCCGTTCGACCCGCAGCTCATCGAGCGCGACGGCCGCAAGGTGATCGCCGCGCGCGGCGCCTCCGACGACAAGGGCCAGCTCATGACATTCGTCGAGGCCTGCCGCGCCTGGAAGGCGGCCAACGGCGGCAAGCTCCCGATTAAGGTCACCATGCTGTTCGAAGGGGAGGAGGAAAGCGGCAGCCCCAGCCTCATGCCCTTCCTCGAGGCGACTGCCGAGGAGCTTCGTGCCGATGTCGCGCTCGTCTGCGACACCGAGATGTGGGACGAAAAGACCCCCTCGATCACCACCATGCTGCGCGGCCTGGTCGGTCAGGAAGTCGAGATCACCTGCGCCGACAAGGACCTCCACTCCGGCATGTTCGGCGGCGCGGCGCGCAACCCCAACCAGGTGCTCGCCGAGATCATCGCCAGCCTCCGCACCCCCTCAGGGAGCGTTGCCCTCGAGGGCTTCTACGACGACGTCAAGGAGCTGCCGGCGGACGTTGCCGAAACCTGGCGAAACCTTGGGTTCGAGGACCGCACGTTCCTCGGGAACGTGGGCCTGTCGATTCCGGCCGGCGAAGGCAACCGCAGCGTGCTCGAGCAGATCTGGAGCCGTCCGACCTGCGAGATCAACGGCATGATGGGCGGCTATACCGGCGAGGGCTTCAAGACCGTGCTGCCCAGCAGGGCAAGCGCCAAGATCTCGTTCCGGCTCGTCGACGGGCAGGACCCGCAGAAGATCAAGGCGGCGTTCCAGGCCCATGTCCGCGCCCGCGTCCCTGCCGACTGCAAGGTCGAGTTCCACGACCACGGCGCCAGCCCGGCAATCGTCATGCCGGCCGAAGGTCCGTTCCTGCGCAAGGCGCTTGCCGCGCTGACGGACGAGTGGGGGCGGCAGGCGGCGGTGATCGGCTCGGGCGGCTCGATCCCCATCGTCGGGGCGTTCAAGAACCGGCTCGGCATGGACAGCCTGCTGATCGGCTTCGCCCTGACCGACGATCGTATCCACAGCCCGAACGAGAAGTACAACCTGACGAGCTTCTCGCGCGGCATCCGCTCGTGGATCCGCGTGCTGGGCGCTTTCGCCGGCTGATCAGCGCGCTTCGACGACGCTCTTGAGCACCATCAGGTCGGTGCGAGCCCATTCGACATAGGCGTCGAAGGCTTCGCCGTCCTGGCCCGGCACCTGGAAGAACTGCGCCACGAGCTCGCATTCGTCCTCGTTGGGCAGCAGGCGCAGCGCCGTGCCTCGTATCCGCTCGCCGCTCTCGGAAAAGATGGTGTAGTCCAGCACGCCGAAGGGATTGGGCGGTGAAAAGCGGAGGATCGCCGTTCCGCTGCTGGGCAGGTCGACGAGCCAGTCCAGCCCGTTATTGCCGCGCGGCTCGAACCGGCTCTCGAGAACCGGCGACCACAGCGGGAAGTTCTTCGGCTCCTTCAGGATGCTGTAGGCGGCCTCGTAAGGTCGCTCGATCGGTATCTGAACGAACTTGGAGTTGAGCACGCGAAACCTCCCCCGCTGCCTGCCCAGTATTTGTGCCCAATCCTTGCTCAGCGATGAATGCGCAATAGGGCGGAAGCAAAAGCAAAAGGCCCGCCTTGCGGGCGGGCCTTGAAGCGGCAGTCGGCGAACGCTCAGCCCTGGCGGGCTTTGAAGCGCTTGTCGACCTTGTTGATGATGTAGACGCGGCCGCGGCGGCGGACCATCTTGTTGGCCCGATGACGGCCCATCAGCGCCTTAAGGGAATTGCGGATCTTCATCGGAAACCTCGGCTCGGAAACAAAAAAGGCGCTGCGCGCCCTCGAATTCGGGCGGATCAGTAGGGGAAAACCACCCCGCTGTCAAACCCGGAATCCCTCATCAAAGCTCCTGGCTGTGACCGATCTCGCGCCAGCGGTGGCAGGCCGCGAGACGGTTCAGCCCCGTCTCCTCGAGCGGGGGCAGCATCTCGGCGCAGAGCGGCACCGCGTAGGGGCAGCGGGTGCGGAAGGGGCAGCCCGAGGGTGGGTTGATCGGCGACGGGATTTCCCCGCGGAGCGCTTCGATCGAGCGCTGCCGCGCCTTGATCGGGTCGGGGATCGGCACCGCCGTCAGCAGCGCGCGGGTATAGGGATGTCGCGGATCGCCGTAGAGGTCGTCGCCGTCGGCAAGCTCCATGATGCGCCCGAGATAAAGCACCATGATCCGGTCGGCGACGTGCCGCACCACCGACAGGTTGTGCGAGATGAAGATGAGCGTGAGCCCGAACTGATCCTTGAGGTCGCTCAACAGGTTGAGGATCTGAGCTTGAATCGACACATCAAGTGCCGAGACCGGCTCGTCGCAGACGATCAGCCGCGGTTCGGTGATGAGTGCGCGGGCAATTCCGATGCGCTGCGCCTGCCCGCCGGAGAACTCGTGGGGGTAGCGCGCGATCATCTCGGGGGCGAGCCCCACCGCCTCCATGATCTTGAACACGCGGGCGCGGCGCTCCTCCTTGCGCAGTTCGGGCATGAGCGTGCGCAGCGGATCGGCGATGATCTCGCCCACGGTCAATCGCGGGTTCAGCGAAGCCAGAGGGTCCTGGAAGATCACCTGCAGCTGCCGGCGGTGCCGCCGCATCTCCTCCGGGGGCAAATCCATCAGGTTCTGCCCCAGCCACAGCACCCTGCCCTCGTCGGGCTTGAGCAGCTGGAGGATGCAGCGGCCCAGCGTTGACTTGCCGCACCCGCTCTCGCCGACGATGCCGAGAGTCTCGCCCGACCGGACGGAGAACGAGATGTCCTGCAAGGCAGTCAACTGCAGCGGCCGGCGAAACAGGCCGGTCGTGATCTCGAATGTCTTGCGCAGGTTTTCGACGCGCAGGAGCTCGGCCGTGCTCACGCGACGTCCTCGTAAGCGAGCCGACCACCGTACCAGCACGCCTTCGACCGCGTCTCGTCGACCTCGAGCAGCGGCGGACGCTCGGAAAAGCAACGATCGAACCGGAATGCGCAACGTGGGTGGAAGACGCAGCCGGGCGGCAGGCGCTCGAGATTGGGCGGCAGGCCCTCGATCGGCTCCAGCCGCGCTGCGCGGCGGCCGACATGCGGCGTCGAGTGCAGCAGCCCGAGCGTATAGGGGTGGCGCGGGTCGTAGAACAGGCTGTCGACGGGGCCCTGCTCCATGCAGCGCCCGCCATACATCACCATGACTTCGTCCGCGACGCCGGCGACGACGCCGAGATCGTGGGTGATCAACACCAAGGCGGTGCCGAAGTCGTTGGTGAGGTCCTTGAAGAGGTCCAGCATCTGCGCCTGGACGGTGACGTCGAGTGCCGTCGTCGGCTCATCCGCAATCAGGATCTTGGGCTGGCAGAGCAGTGCCATGGCGATCATCACGCGCTGGCGCATGCCACCGGAGAGCTCGTGCGGATAGGCATTGGAGCGCTTGGCGGGCTCGGGGATACCCACCCGTTCGAGCATGCCGACGACTGTCTTGAGGGCTTCGTCCTGCGAGAAGCCGCGATGTTTGACCAGAACCTCGGCGAGCTGAGTCCGCACCTTCAGCGTGGGATTGAGCGAGGTCATGGGGTCTTGGAAGATCATCGCGATATCGCGGCCGCGATAGGTGTCGAGCTTGTCGGGCGGCATGCCGACGAGGTTCACGTCGCCTAGCATCGCGCTGCCGGTCGCGCGCCCGTTCTTGGCCAGCAGGCCCATGATCGAGAGGAACGCCTGGCTCTTGCCCGAACCGGACTCGCCCACCACTGCCAGCGTCTGGCCGGCGTTGAGCGTGAAGCTGAGATCGGAGACCGCGTTCACCTGCGAGCGGTGCAGTTCGAACACCACGTTGAGGCCGGTCACGGTGAGGACGGGTTGAGGCATCAGCGGTCCTTGGGATCCAGCGCATCGCGCAGGCCATCGCCCAGGTAGGAGAAGCAGAGCAGCATCGTCAGCAGGAAGAAGGCCGGCGTGTAGAGCATCCAGGGCAGCGCCTCGGCGACCGGCGCGCCGAACGAGATCAGGGTGCCAAGGGAGGTCTGCGGCTCCTGCACGCCGAGCCCGAGATAGCTCAGGAAGCTCTCGACGATAATGATCTCGGGGATGGTCAGGGTGGCATAGATCACCACCGGCCCGGTAAGGTTCGGCACGATGTGCCGGAAGATGATGGTGAACGGCTTGGCCCCGCCGGCGAGCGCCGCTTCAACGAATTCCCGCTGCTTGATGGAGAGCGTCTGCCCGCGGACGATCCGGGCCATCGTGAGCCATTCGAGGCAACCGATGCCCACGAAGAGCAGCACCGGCGAGCGCCCGAAGATCACCACCAGGATAATGACGAAGAGGATGTAGGGCAGCGCGTACATGATGTCGACAAAGCGCATCATGATGGCGTCGAGCCGGCCGCCGAAGTAGCCGGCAATCGCACCGTAGACCACCCCGATCACCACGGACACGACCGTCGCGACCCCCGCGACCGTCAACGACATCTGCGTACCCTGCAGCGTGCGGGCCAGCAGGTCGCGTCCGTTCTGGTCGGTGCCGAAGTAGTGGCCCTTGGCGAAATCTGGGGGCTTGCGGATCGCGGACCAGTCGATCTTGTCGTAGGGCCAGGGCAGCACGTAAGGGCCGAAGAACGCGACGACGATGATCGCGATCAGGATGAAGATCGAAACCAGCGCCGCCTTGTTGGCAAAGAGCCGCCGCAGCGCGTCCTGCGTCAGCGACCGGCCCTTGGGGGTCTTGCGCGCGAGTTCGTTGGCATAGCCGGTCAGCACCGCGTCCTTGCCCGTGATGCCGGCCATCAGCGGTACCTCACCTTGGGATCGAGCCAGGCGTAGAC
>JAEZBF010000385.1 GCA_023427545.1 Pseudomonadota bacterium | reverse complement strand
CGCACCACGGCCGGCGCCTTCGTCCTCTCGCGCTACAAGGATGTGGTTGCCGGACTCGCGCACCCGCTGCTCGGCAACGCCCCGTCGTCTTACGCGGTGACGCACGCGCGCAACCGGGGCCGCTACGTCGCCGCCGATCTCACCAACAACATCCTGCCCTTCCTCGACGCCCCGCAGCACGACCTGCCGCGCCGCGTCATCGCGCAGACCTTCCACGCGCATCTCAAGACGCATCCGCCCGGCCTTGCCGCGACCGCCGCCGAGCACGCCGCAAGGCTGCCCGCCTCCGGTACCCTTGACCTCATCGCCGCCTACGCCACCCCGCTTTCGCTCGCCGTCATCTGCGATCTCATCGGCATCCCGCGTGACGACGGCCCTCTGCTGCGCAGCTATTCGGAGTACTTCTTCTACCTCTTCACCCGCATCCCCTCGGTCGCGGTGCGCGAGGAGATCGACCACCGGCTGACGAGCTTTCGCGCCTACTTCGCCGAGCTTGTCGAGGCGCGGCGCAACGCTCCGTGCGAGGACCTGCTCAGCGCACTGCTCGCCGCCTGGGCGGAAGCGCCCGAGCTCTCGGACGCTCAGCTCGTCGACACGCTGATCCTGCTCTTTGCCGACGCGATCGAGAACGTCGACCGCTGTAACGCCGCCGCCGTTGCGCTGACGCTGCAGCACCCGCAGGTGCACGCGCGCCTGCTGGCCGACCCCAGCCTCGCCGCCTGGATCACCAACGAAACGCTCCGCTACGAGTCACCCGCCCAGCACATCGCGCGCATTGCCCGCGCCGATCTCGAGTTCGAGGGCGTTGCCATCCCCGCCGACAGCGTTGTGCTGCTGCTGCTCGGCGCCGCCAATCGCGACCCCGACGAGTTCCCGAACCCGGACCGCTTCGATATCGACCGCAGCAAGAACACCTACCTCAGCTTCGGCAAGGGCAGGCACTCCTGCATCGGCGGATCGCTGGTACGCTGGGAAACCGAAGCCGGGCTCGCCGCCTTCTTCGCCCGCTTCCCCGCGGCGCGCCTCGCCAGCGACCACTTGCGCTTCCTGCCGCGACCCGGCCACCGCTGGCTCGAGCGGCTCGACGTCAGCCTGTCGCCCTGAGCGGCTGGCGCAGCGGCAGCACCACCGTGCGCGAGGGCTTGCCGCCGCGCTCGCCGAACCAGCCCACGCCCTCCTCAAGCAGGTCGATCAGCAGCAGCACGGGGAGCCCGGTCCGCGGCACCGTCAGCGTCAGTGTCGCCTCGAAGCGCCCGCCCGGCGGCACCGGCCGGTCGAGCGCGGCGTAGCCATCGAGCGGCACGCGCGGATAGCCGTCGAAGTTGCGCCACGTCGCCGAGAGCGAGATGCCGCTCCCGGCCGTCGGCGCCCATGTCGCGCTGCCTTCATTGGTCACCGTCACCGGCACTACGATGGTCCCGCCCTGCCGCGGCAGAAGCGGAACGCGGGCAACCACCCGCGCCCGGTACGCCTCCTCCGTCAGCGGTGCGACCAGCGGGAAGCGCCGCGCATAGGTTGCCGCCCCGCCGGCTTCGATCCGTGTCAGCTCCTCCTCGAGTTGATCCGCGAAGGTCTCGATATTCTCCTCGACGTAGACCTGCGTGTGCTCGAACGGCAGCGTGCGGACCGTCAGCGGCCCGGAATAGAACCGGTTCCAGCCGCGCTCCGCGACATCGATGTCGTGCGCGTTGAGCCAGCGCGTGCGGCTCCAGAACATCACCACCGGCTGATCGTAAGGCTCGGCGACGAAGCGGTTCTGCAGCAGCAGGGCGGCGATCTCCCGCCCCTGCCTGCGCAGCTCCAGCGCGGTGTGGAACGCCAGCAGCCCGCCGTCGCAGAAGCCGCCGATGAGGATTGGCCCGCTGGGCTGGATGCGCTCGATCTCGCCGGCATAGTGCGCCGCCAGCAGCCGCGTATTGGCCTCGCTCTTGCCCTTGATGTAGCTCAGCGAGCGCAGGGCATAGAGCGGCCGGTTCTCGTTCAGCGCCCCACCCAGCAGGCTGAATTCGCCCTCGGCGGTCACGCCCCAGAACAGCGGCGGCAGCGCGCCGATTGTGTTGCGCCCCACGATGAGGCTCTCGCTCGTCTGGCGCGTCCCCTTCCAGCCCGCGACCTGCCGGCGCACCTGGTCGTGAATGGCGCGCGGCAGCGCCCCCGTAGCACCCGGCGTTGCCACGGCGGCAGCCGGCAACCTATCGAGCGCCGCAGCAAAGCCGTTCAGCGTCGGCGCCTCGAACAGCAGGGCGGGGGGCACGCTCCGTCCGAGCGACGCCTCGAGGTCGATGATGAACGTGGTCGCCGTCAGCGAGTCGCCGCCGAGGTCGAAGAAATTGTCCCCGCGCCCCACACGCTCGATTCCGAGCGTCTTTTGCCAGAGCCGCGCCACCAGCTTTTCGGTCCGGGTTTCCGGCGCCGCGAATGGCGTCTGCGCCGCAAGGCTCTGCGCCTGCTCGACCGACGCCGGGATCGCCTTGCGATCGAGCTTGCCGCTCGGCACCCGCGGCAGCGCATCGAGGAAGGTGATCGTCTTGGGCACCTTGAAGCTCGCAAGGTGCGGTGCGAGGTGCGCCGTAATCTCCGCCGCCGTCACCGTGGCGCCGGGTTTCAGCACCACCGCGAGCGCCACTTCCTCGCCCAGGGTCGGATGCGGCCTGGCGTAGGCGGCGGCCTCCTGCACACCATCCATCTCCGCCATCAGCTCGTCGATCTGCCGCGGCGAGATCTTCTCCCCGCCGCGGTTGATGATCTCCTTGATGCGCCCCGTGATGTAGAGATAGCCGTCCTTGTCGAGGTAGCCCTCGTCCCCCGTCCGCAGCCAGTCGCCGACGAAGAAGTCGCTGCGCCTGAGCTCCGGATTGAGGTAGCCCGCCGTGACGGTCTTGCCGCGAACCACCACCTCGCCGCGACGACCCGCCGGCGCGGGGTTGCCCGTCGCATCGAGGATCGCGATCTCGGGGCCCGCCGAAACCCCGACCGAGCCCTGCTTGCGCACACCCGGCGGCATCGGGTTGCTGGCGATTAGCCCCGACGTCTCGGTCATCCCGAAGATTTCGATCACCGGCAGCCGGAAGGCGCTCTCGAAGGCGGTGAGCAGCGCCCCCGGCAGCGGCGAGGATACCGAGCGCACGAACCGCAGCCCGGTCGCCGTCAGGTGCCGCCCCTGCGCCTGGCCGAACGCCATGATCTCCTTGAGGACGGTCGGCACACCCTGGAACCAGGTCGGCCGCTCCCGCTCCAGCGCGGCGAAAAAGCTCGCCGCCGAGATCGACGGCGCGCAGGCGACCGAACCGCCCGCCGAAAGCGGCGCGAGGAAGAGGTCGATCAGCCCGCCGACGTGGAACATCGGCATCATGTTGAGGCAGCGGTCCTGCTCGGTCAGCCCGAGCGAGCGCACCAGGTTGCCCATCGAGGCGACAAGGTTGGCGTGGCTCAGCGGCACCAGCTTGGGTTTGGCGGTCGACCCCGAAGTCAGCAGCAGCAGCGCCGTCTCCTCGTCGCGCGGCGCCTCTCCCTCTATTCTCGACGTCTCGCCCAGCCGCAGCGACCAGCCGTCGGCCTCCACCTGCAGCACCGTGGTCCCGCGCGCCGCAGCGCTTCCCGCCAGCTTCGCCGTGTCCGGCGTCACGATCAGATGCGAAACCCCGGTCAGTGCGAAGATCGCCTCGAGCTCGGCTACGGGATAGCCCGGGTTGAGCGGCACGCAGGTGCCCGCCTCCATCGCCGCGAGACAGCAGAGCGCCATGTCCCGTCCATCCGGCATCAGGATGCCGACGCGATCCCCCGGACGCACGCCCGCCCCCCGCAGCCGCGCCACCGTGTCCGTCGCGAGCCCGGCGAGCTCGCCCCAGCGCAGCGGCGGCCGCCCAACGCTGCGGATCGCCTCGCGCTCTGCGCCCGGATTGCCCGCGAGGACCGTGGAAAGAACCGACAAGCTCAAGCCGCTCCTAGCTGCGGCCCGGCAGGGCGCAGCGCGCGACTTCGCCCAGCAGCTCGAGCATGCCGGCGACCTCGGCCTCGGCGATCAGCCGGCCTTTTGCGGCGGTCGCGATCGAGGCATCCCCCACCACGCCCGCTGGGTTGAGGTCGGTCGCTGTCCACGACCAGGCATGCGTGCCGGTGGGGCGCAGGTACCTGAACGCGGCTTCGTTGTCGGCGGCGACCGAGCGGAAGTTCTCGGCCTTGCTCATGTCGACGAGCTCGGGCCGGAAGTGCAGCATCAGCGAGGTCTCGAGGTCCCCGCCGTGGATGCCCAGCCGGCGCTCGTCCTCGCTGATCAGCCCCGCCGGCGGCGGAAACCGCGTCCAGCTCGTCTTGACCACCAGCATTTCGGCCGCGACGCGCAGCTCGCGCGCCACGATCCCCATGATCTCCTCGTTGCCGCCGTGCGAATTGACGAACACCAGCTTGCGCACCCCTGCGCGCGCAACCGAGAGGCCGATCTCGGTCCAGCTCTCGATCAGCGTCGTCGCGCGGTGCGTGACCGTGCCCTTGGCAAAGAGGTGCTCGTTGGATTTCCCCACCTGCTCGAGGGGCAGGATGCGCAGGTCGAGCTCGGCCGGCGCGCGCTCGATCAGCATCTCGAGGCACCCGCGGTTGAGGATCGAGTCGGTGCCGACCGGCAGGTGCGGGCCGTGCTGCTCGACCGCCGCCACGGGCAGGACGGCGACCGTGCGCTGCGGGTCGACATTGTCGAACTCGGCGGCGGAAAAGTCCGTCCACCAGATCTTGCGATAGGCCATGGGGTAAATCTCGGGTTGGGTTCAGGCGGCCGGCCCGGCGGCGATGGCTTCGACTTCGACCACGAACTCGGGACGGGCAAAGCCCGCAACGATCACGAGGGTCGATGCGGGGTAGGGCGGCGACATCAGCCGGTTGCGCACCGCCATGTACGGGGCGAGATGCTCTCGCGCCGAGACATAGGCGTTCACCCGCACGATGTTGTCGAGCCCCATGCCCGCCTCGGCGAGGATCGCCGCAATATTGGCGAAGCAGATCTCCGCCTGCCCCTCACAATCGGGCGGGATCGTCCCGTCGGCCGCAATCCCGAGCTGGCCAGAGCAGAACACCAGCCGCTGCCCTGCGGGCACCTCGATTCCATGGTTGTACGGCGCGAACGGGGGGTGGATCGAGCTAGGCGAAAGCGGCTGCATGGCTGGTATTCCGTTTCGCTCACCTAAGCGTCAAACCGCTGCAAAGAAAAGGGCCACAGCCCCCACGGCTGCTGAAAAAAACGGCAACCGCGGAGCTGCCGCCATTTTAGGCTTTCCTTTTCTCCCGGCGCGCGGAATCAATCCGATCAGCGCCCGGGGCCGCCGAGCAACCGGCAGTTCACAGGACAGGCTTCGCCTTGAGGCGTCAACAGGGAGACTGATATGCGTTTTGCGAAGACTCTGCTGGCTGCTGCCGGCACGCTGCTCGCGCTCGCCGCAGGCGCTGTGGCCCAGGACAAGGTGTCCTTCGGCACCGACTGGCTGGCGCAGGCCGAGCATGGCGGCTTCTACCAGGCCGTCGCGGACGGCACCTATGCCAAGTACGGCCTAGACGTGACGATCGTCCAGGGCGGGCCGTCCGCCGCCAACCGCGCGCTGCTCATCGCCGGCAAGGTCGATTTCTACATGGGCGGCGTCCTTTCCTCGCTCGACAGCGTCAAGGAGGGGGTGCCGATGGTCACCGTCGCCTCGATGTTCCAGAAGGACCCGCAGGTGCTGATCGCCCACCCCGAGGCCGGGTTCAAGACCTTCGCCGACCTCGCCAAGGCCGACAAGATCATCATCGCCAAGGACCTGCTGATCACCAAGTGGGAGTGGATGAAGCGCAATTTCGAGGGCTTCAAGGACGAGCAGGTGGTGGCCTACCAGTTCAACCCCGCTCCGTTCCTCGCCGACCCGATGGCCGTCCAGCAGGGCTACGTCACGTCCGAGCCGTTCGAGATCGAGCGCCAGGGCGGCTTCAAGCCCGACCTCTTCCTCTTCGCCGACGCGGGCTACAACGCCTATTCGGAGACCATCGAGACCAGCCAGAAGCTCGTCGACGAGAACCCCGACCTCGTCAAGCGCTTCGTCGAAGCCTCGATCATCGGCTGGTACAACTACCTCTACGGCGACAACAAGGCCGCCAACGAGCTGATTAAGAAGGACAATCCCGAGATGACGGACGAGCAGCTGGCCTTTTCGCTCGCCGCCATGAAGGACCAGGGGATCGTGGTTTCCGGTGACGCCGAAGACAAGGGCATCGGCTGCATCACCGAGGAGCGCTTCGGCAGCTTCTTCAACGATCTCGTCTCGATCGGCCTCTACGATGCCTCGCTTGACTGGAAGAAGGCGATCGACCTCCAGTTCGTGTGCAAGGGCGTCGGCATGGAACTGGCCAAGTAGTCCTGATACCTCCGGGGCACAACTCTCCTGGGCCGCGCGTCTCGTGCGGCCCAACGCAGCCGAAAGCGAAGTCATTTGACCGACATAGCCCCGCCCGCCGCGTCCAAGTCGGTGGTCATCCTCCGCAACGTCTCCAAGGTGTTCTCCAACGGCACGCTGGCGCTGACCGGCATGTCGCTCGACGTCAAGCGCGGCGAGTTCACCAGCCTGCTCGGCCCCTCGGGCTGCGGCAAATCGACGGCGCTGCGCATCATCGCCGGCCTCGGCGCGCCGACCACCGGCACGGTCGAATGGCCCTCGAGCCAGATCAACGCCCGCGGCCTGCCCGAGGGCGACATCGGCTTCGTCTTCCAGGATCCCACCCTGATGCCGTGGCAGACGGTCTTCGGCAACGTCTACCTGCCGCTGCGTCTACAGGGCATCGGCAAGGCCGCGGCGCGCGACCGCATCATGGAAAAGCTCGCGGTCGTCGGCCTCGCCGATTTCGCGCAGAGCTATCCGCGCGAGTTGTCCGGCGGCATGAAGATGCGCGTATCGATCGCCCGCGCGCTCGTCACCAACCCCCGCCTGCTGCTGATGGACGAGCCTTTCGCCGCGCTCGACGAGATCACCCGGCAAAAGCTCAACGATGACGTGCTCCGGCTCTGGCGCGATACCGGCGTCACCGTGATCTTCGTCACCCACTCGGTGTTCGAGAGCGCCTACCTCAGCAACCGCATCGTCGTTATGCGCGCGCGCCCCGGTCAGGTCTTCACCGACCTGCCGCTCCACAACTCCGGCGTGCGGGACGAGAGCTATCGCACCTCCGAGGAATACCGGCAGACCTGCGCCGAAGTCTCGGCAGCGCTGCAGGCAGCGATCCACGTCGGCGAGGCCCGCGTCGCGTGAGCACCGTGCCCGAAACCATCCCGCACCAGAGCCAGGCGGTCGACGACGCGCCGATCGCACCGGTCCGCACGTCAGTGAGCGAGCGCATCCTGCGCATCGCCGTCCCCATCGGCATGCTCGTCCTCGCCGTGGTTGTCTGGCAGGCCTATGTGGTCATCACCGGCCAGCCCAAGTACATCCTCCCGAGCCCGGTCGATGTCGCGATCGCGCTCGGCACCGACTGGCCGACGCTCCTGCCGGCGCTGTGGACGACCCTGCGCATCACCTTCATCGCCTTGGCACTGGCATTGATCGGCGGCGCCGGACTCGCCATCATCCTCGTCCAGTCGCGCTGGATCGAACTCGCGCTATATCCCTTCGCGGTGATCCTCCAGGTCACGCCCATTGTCGCCATCGCGCCGCTGCTGCTGATCTACACGCCCAACACCCAGACCGCGCTGCTGATCGTCGCGTTTCTCGTCGCGTTCTTCCCGATCCTTTCCAACATGGTGCAGGGGCTGAAGAGCGTCGACCACAACCTCCTCAACCTCTTCGACCTCTACGGCGCCGGCCGCTGGCGCACGCTGTGGTATCTGAAGATTCCGGCCTCGCTGCCCTACTTCCTCACCGGCCTGCGGATCGGCGGCGGCCTCGCGCTGATTGCCGCCGTGGTCGCCGAGTTCGCAGCGGGCACCGCGGGTGCCGGCTCCGGCCTCGCCTTCCGCCTGCTCGAGAGCCAGTACCGCCTCAACATTCCGCGCCTCTTTGCCGCGCTGATCCTGCTGACGGCGACCGGCGTTGCGATCTTCGGCCTGACCTCGTTCATCTCGTGGCTGTTCCTGCACAAGTGGCACGAGAGCGCCGTCCGGCGGGAAAACTGATGCCCGATCTCAGGGGCGGCGCCCCGCTCACCCTCGCCAATGCCGGCATCCCGCGCTCGCTGATGGGCGAAGCCGGCAGCGGCGAGGTCGGCCGCTACGACCTCGACATCGCCGATGGCCGGATCGCCGCCATCCGCCCGGCGGGCACTCAGCCGGCGACGGGGGCGGTGCACGACATGGATGCCGGGCTCATCCTGCCCTGCCTCGTCGACATCCACACCCATCTCGACAAGGGTCACATCTGGCCGCGCCGCGAGAATCCGCACGGCACCTGGATGGGCGCGCTGATGGCCGTGCTCGAGGACCGCGAGGCCCGCTGGGTCGCCGAGGACGTCGAGCGCCGCATGGATTTCGCGCTGCGCTGTGCCTACGCCCATGGCACCGCCGCCGTGCGAACCCACCTCGACTCCGCGCCGCCCCAGCACGCCATCACCTGGGAGCTGTTCGAGACGATGCGCGAGCGCTGGGCCGGCCGCATCGAACTCCAGGCGGTCTCGATCTTCGGCCCCGACGACATGCTCGACCCGCAGGCGCTCGACGTTGTCGCCCGGCAGGTCAAATCCTCCCGCGGCATCCTCGGCGGCTCCGTCGCGGAGGGACCCGATGCCCGAGCCGCCGTCTTCGCCGTGATCGAGAAGGCCGGTGACCTCGGCCTCGATGTCGACCTTCACATCGACGAGTCGCTCGATCCCGCCGCGATGTCGCTGCGCCACCTTGCCGATGCGGTGATCGAAACCGGCTTCACCGGGCGCGCCCTCGCCGGCCATTGCTGCTCGCTCGCGGTGCAGGACGAGCCAGTCTGGCACGAGACCATCGAGCGTGTCGTGCGCGCCAGAATCTCCGTCGTCTCGCTGCCGATCTGCAACATCTACCTGATGGATCGCGACAACCAGAACGGCGTCGTACGCACGCCCCGCCGCCGCGGCGTCACCCTGCTCAACGAGCTGCGCGCCGCCGGCGTCCCCGTCGCGATCGCCTCCGACAATACCCGCGACCCGTTCTACGCCTATGGCGACCTAGACATGGTCGAGGTGTTCCGCGAGGCGGCCCGCGTGCTCCACTTCGACCATCCGCAGCGCAGCGCCTGGTGCTGGGCGGCGACTGTCGCGTCCGGCGCCGCCGAGATTGCGGGCTTCGACTACGCGGCGCAGATCGCGCCCGGTGCCCCGGCCGACCTCATCCTCTTTCGCGCCCGCACCTGGACCGAGCTCAACGCCCGCCCGCAGTCCGACCGCATCGTGCTCCGCGCCGGCCGCGCGATCGACACCACGCCGCCCGACTACCGCGAACTCGACGACCTCATGGGGATGCCCGCATGAACCTTTCCGCCTTCCGCGCCGAGCTCGGCGACATCCCGGTCGAGGACCATCCCCGGATCGTCCAGCAGAAGAGCCGCGACCACTACTGGTACTCGCCCATCCTCAAGGCGCAGCTCGACCACGTCACCGCCGACCTGGTCGTCAGCCCGCGCACGCAGGATGAGGTGGTCACCATCCTCGCCGCGGCGTACCGGCACGATGTCCCCATCACTCCGCGCGGCGCCGGCACCGGCAATTACGGCCAGGCCATGCCGCTCGCGGGGGGCGTGGTGCTCAACCTCATCGGGCTCGACCGCATTATCTCGATGAGCCCCGATCGCGTCCGCGCCGAAGCCGGCATCATCCTCGAAAGGCTGGACGAGCAGACCATCGCCGCCCACAACGCCGAGCTCCGCTTCCACCCCTCGACCTACCGCATGGCAACGCTGGGCGGATTCATCGCCGGCGGCTCGGGTGGTGTCGGCTCGATCCGCTGGGGCGGCCTCAGGAACTTCGGCAACATCCTCGGCCTCAGGGTCATCACCTGCGAGGAGACGCCCCGCATTCTCGACCTGCGCGGCCCCGACATCGTCAAGGCGGCGCACGCCTACGGCACCAACGGCATCATCGTCGAAGCCGAGATGCCGCTGACGGCCCACTACGACTGGGTCGACGTCATGGTCGGCTTCGACGGCGTGATGGACGCCATCGCATTCGGCGAGCAGGTCGCGCTCCAGGACGGCCTGCTCTGCAAGGAGATTTCCCCGGTCGCAGCGCCCATCGCTTACGACTGGTTCAACCGTCACCGCCCCTACATCCGCCACCGCGACCAGTCGGTGGTCCTGCTCATGGCGGCGCCCGCCGCGGTGCCCGCGCTCGTCGACTTCATCGACTACCACAAGGGCGAGCTGCTGCTCCGCACCGATACGCTCTCGCCCGACGACAAGGCCAAGCTCCCCCCGATCTACGAGCTCGCCTGGAACCACACCACGCTGCGCGGCCTCAAACTCGAGCCGACGATCACGTACCTGCAGACGCAGTACCCCGATCTCGCGCACGTCCGGATGATCGTCGAGAAGCTCGGCGACGAGCTCCCCATGCACATCGAGATGACCCGCTTCGATGGCCGCGTGGTGTTCTCGGGCCTCCCCATCGTCCGCTACACCAGCGAGGCGCGGCTCGACGAGATCATCGCGCTGCACGAGCAGAACGGCTGCCTCGTGTTCAATCCGCACCGCTACACGCTCGAAGAGGGCGGCATGAAGCGCACCGATCGCGCCCAGCTCGCCTTCAAGCGCGAGGCCGATCCCAAGGGCATCCTCAATCCCGGCAAGATGATCGCCTGGGACGATCCGGATTTCGATTTCGACTCCGGCCGCCAGTGGCTTTTCGAGGGCTTGCACCAGCTCGGGGCCGCCTGAGGCGATGCGCGTCCACGTCGTCCACGCCCATCCGGTCGAGACCAGCCTCAACCGCACCATTTACAACGCGGCCCTCGATGCACTTCGCAAGGGCGGCCACGAGGTCGACCCGCTCTGCCTCTATACCGACGGCTTCGACGCCGTGCTGAGCCGCGAGGAGCGCCTCAACTACCACGAGGTCCCCGGCAACATCACGCCGGCGATCCAGCCCTACGTCGAGCGCCTCCGCGCCGCCGACGCGATGGTCTTCGTCTACCCCGTCTGGAACTACGGCTTCCCCGCCATCCTCAAGGGCTATTTCGACCGCATCTTCATCCCAGGCGTGTCCTTCGTGATGAGCGAGGGCGGCGACCGGGGCGGCGTCCGCCCCTGCCTCGACAACATCAGCAAGGTCGCCTTCATCACTTCGTACGGCGGCGACCGGCTGCGCAGCCTCATCATGGGCGATCCGCCGCGCACCGTCGCGATGCGCTGGGGCTGGGCGACCTTCCGCACCCGCACACCGCCCAAGTACCTCGCCCTCTACGACATCAACAACGTCACGCCCGAGAAA
>JAEZBF010000357.1 GCA_023427545.1 Pseudomonadota bacterium | reverse complement strand
CCACAGCCCCTTGCGATTGGGCGCCATCTCGTAGACCGCCCGTCCGTGGTGCACGTCGATCGTACGATCGTTGGTGCCGTGCGCGACGAACACCGGCTCCTGCACGTCCTTGATCCAGGTATCGACGGGGTACTGGTCCAGCATCAGTAAGCCAACCGGCAGGAACCCGTACCGGTCGGCCGCAACGGACACTGCGGAAATGAACGGCGTCTCGAGGAACAGTGCGTCCGCCTCGCGCTGGCTTGCGACATAGGTCGCCGGCCCGGAGCCGAGCGAGCGGCCCCACAGCAGGATGGGGAAGCCCTTCTGCTTGAGCCAGTCGAACGCGGCGAGCGAGTCGGCCAGCACGTGTTCCTGCGTCAGCTCGCCTGGCGAACCTGGAAAGCCGCGGTAATCGAAGGCGAGGAAGCCGTATCCATCTACCGCAAACTGCTCGTAGCGCGCGTGCTCCCGCGAAAAGCTCTGCGAATTGCCACGGAAATAGAGGATCACCGGCTTGCCGGCCGCGGGCGGCGCGTACCAGCCGGCAACGGTCGAGCCGTCGCTGCTCGGGATGCTGACCAGCTCCGCGTTCGTGAGCGTCGTCTCGCTCAGCTCGAACATCCGTCCGCCGCGGTCGTACTGCAGGTCGCGCTGGAAGAAGTACATGAACCCTAGCGCGCCGAGATATGCGACGACGACGAAGACGACGAGGCCGAGGAGGATGCGGCGGAGGAGTTTCATGGCAGGCCCGGAGGTGAGATTCGCCATTCTCTCACGGACCGGCCCCACGGCCTAGGCGGGCTGTGGCTCGCTCTCTAAGGCTGCCTTCAGCGCGCGCTCGAACACTTCCTGCGGCTGTGCCCCCGACAGCGCAAAGCGCTGGCCGAAGATGAAGAACGGCACGCCGGTGATTCCGCTCGCCGCCACCGAACGCGCCATCTGCTCGGTGATCGCCAGTTCCTCGGGGTCGCGGATGGCGGCCAGCGCCTCGTCCTCCGTCCAGCCAAAGCGCCGGGCAACGTCAGCCAGCACGGCGTCGTCGTTTATCTGCCTGTGTTCAATGAAGTATGCCTCCGCAATCGCATTGGCCAGCTCATGCTGCCCCCCCTTTGCCCGCGCGAGCCGCGTCAGGGTGTGCGCCTTCTTAGTCGGATAGGAGCGCGGCTGCTGGCGCAAGTCGAGCGCCACGCCCGCCTTTGCCGCCTCGGCCTCGACCCGCTCCTGCATCGGCCGAGGGTCACGGTTGTAGCGGCTGCGCAGCATCTCCTCGACGTCGTAGCCCTCGGGCGGCGTGTTGGGATCGAGATAGAAGGGATGGTTCTCGATATCGACTTCGACGTCTGGCGGAAGCTCGGCCACCGCCCTGTCCAGCCGGGTGGCGCCGACCAGGCACCAGGGGCAGACGACGTCGGCGAAAAGATCAATCTTCAGGCGTGCGGGCATTCATGGCTCTCCGGTTGCGCTGGAGATGTTCTGGACAGCCCCAAGGTGCAAGAACGCACAGGCATGTGCCTTATGCGCGCTCAGCGTTCCGGGTGCACGAGCCCGACCGTGATCGCAAGCCCCGGCGACCAGCCGCCGGTAACGACAACGTAGCCCGGAATGGCCGCCGCACCGAGGATCAGCAGCGGAGGCATCATGCAGAGCAGCCCCGAGCGCGACACGGTCGCAACCCGCACAGTCGCCGCAACTGCCAGGATAAGAACACCCAGATCGAGCCAATTGGTCAGGAAACCATCGAGCCCAAGCGTGACGTAGGGGTATGCCAGCATCACGCCCATCAACCCGACCACCCACCAAGACGCAGCACGGCCGCGCGCCCCGTTCTGAAAGGCGGCCCAGCGGGCGATACCCCAGAGCGGGAACATCAGGATGGGCAGTAGGTTCGCGACCGACGTCGGCAGGGCGAACGGGAGGGTCGGGTAACCGCCGGCGTAAACACCGGCAGCACCGCCGATCGCCTGGACACACACTAGCCCCAAGACCGGCAAGAAGACGCTCAGCGCCAGTCCCGCCGCGTCGTTGCGGTTGGGATCGAGCGCGATTGGCTCGGCTGTTTCAATATGTCCGATCAGCGACATGGGCGGTCAATGCCGCCCCCCACGTCGCGGTTCCGCTGGCGAATATCACGAATGTGGGTAACACATGCCGTCGGCTCATACGGCTAACCCCTTGCGGAGGGCCAGCGCTGCCCCTTTATGAGCGGCAGAACACCTTTAGGGGAGCACGTCTCCGGGTGCTCACCGCCCGCACGACGCCCCAACACTGGAGACAGCGAATGGCCACAGACAGCGAGCGCATCGAGGCGCTTGAGACCCGCATCGCCTACCAGGATCAGACGATCGAGGATCTGAACGCGGCAGTCACCGAGCAATGGACCCTCATCGAGCAGTTGCGCCACAAGATCGAGCTGCTCGAACAGCAGGTGCTCTCGGGAAGCTTCATTGCCGATCCGGCGACCGAAACGCCGCCTCCGCACTATTGAGCCGGGTTAGTGCCCCAGCGCCTTGACGATGTCCTCGGTCATCTTCTTGGCGTCGCCAAACAGCATCATGGTGTTGTCGCGGAAGAACAGTTCGTTCTGCACCCCGGCGTACCCCGCCGCCATGCCGCGCTTGATGAAGAGCACGGTGCCCGCGTCTTCAACGTTCAGCACCGGCATACCGTAGATCGGCGAAGACTTGTCGGTCTTGGCGGCCGGGTTCGTGACGTCGTTGGCGCCGATGACGAAAGCCACATCGGTTTGCGCGAACTCCGAGTTGATGTCCTCGAGCTCGAAAACCTCGTCGTAGGGCACGTTCGCTTCCGCGAGCAGCACGTTCATGTGGCCCGGCATGCGGCCCGCGACCGGGAGGATTGCGTACTTTACCGTCACCCCCCCGGCCTTGAGCAGGTCGGCCATCTCTCGCAAGGCGTGCTGGGCCTGCGCCACCGCCATGCCATAGCCCGGCACGATGATCACCTTGGTCGCATTCTGCATCATATAGGCCGCATCGTCCGCCGAGCCCTGCTTGACCGGCCGCTGCTCCTCCTCGCCGCTGGTCGCTGCACCCTCGTCGCCACCAAACCCACCCAGGATTACCGAGATGAAGCTGCGGTTCATGGCGCGGCACATGATGTTGCTCAGGATCGCGCCTGAAGAGCCCACCAGCGCGCCGGTGATGATCAGTGCCGTATTGCCGAGCGTGAAGCCGATTCCCGCCGCCGCCCAACCCGAGTACGAGTTGAGCATCGACACGACAACCGGCATGTCCGCGCCGCCGATCGGAATGATCATCAGCCCGCCCAGCGCCAGTGCGACAAGCGTTATCAGCCAGAACAGCCACGGATTGGCGGTGACGGTGAAGGCCCAGATCAGGACGACTAGCAGTACACCGAGCCCGATGTGGATGAGGTGCCGGTTGGGCAGGAGGATCGGCTTGCCCGACATCCGCCCGTCGAGCTTGAGGAACGCGATCACCGAACCCGTGAAAGTGAAGGCGCCGATCGCGACACCGATCGACATTTCGATCAGCGCCTGAGTGTGGATGCCGAGGACCGCGCCGGTTGCATGATCGATCTCGGCGATGCCGAACGCCGTGGGTGCATATAGCGCTCCAGCCGCAACGAATACCGCCGCGAGGCCGACGAGGGAGTGGAAGGCCGCAACCAGCTGCGGCATGTCGGTCATCTTGACCGTCCGTGCCATGTAGGCGCCAACGGCACCTCCGATGCCCAGGCCGAGGATGATCAGCACCCAGCTGATCCAGTCCGAAACACCGGCCGCCATCAGCGTGGTCACGATGGCGATGGCCATGCCGACCATCCCGAAGAGGTTGCCCTGCCGCGCAGATGCGGGGCTCGACAGGCCGCGCAACGCGAGGATGAAGAGCACGCCGGCGACGAGGTAGAGTACTGCCGCGAGATTGACGTCGATGCTCATTGCGGGATGGGCTCCATCGTGCCGGGCTGGAAGTCGACGTCGGCTGGTTCGAAGTAGGTGGCGCACATGGTCGCAGCCTGCGCCGCGGCGGCAGCGAGCATGCGCAGCGTGGCCATGGTCAGCGGCCTCCCGCGGGCCGCGCGGGCTCCTTGCGCTTGTACATCGCCAGCATGCGCTGGGTCACGAGGAAGCCGCCGAAGATGTTCACGCTGGCAAGGATCAGGGCAAAGAAGCCGAACACCTTGCTGACCCAGTTGGCGCCCTCAACGAGGTGCACGCCCACCGCGAGCAGCGCGCCCACAACGATCACGGACGAGATCGCGTTGGTAACGCTCATCAGCGGGGTGTGCAGCGCCGGGGTCACCGACCAGACGACGAAATAGCCTACGAAGATCGCGAGCACGAAAATCGCAAGCCGGAAGGTGAACGGGTCGATCGCTTCCATCACTCGGGCTCCTTCGGTGCGGCGGACTTGCGCGGTGCAGCGGGCTTTCTCGGCGTGGTCGACGTCTTGCGCGGCGCCCGCGGCTTCCGCCCGGCAACAGCCGGCGCCGCCTCAGGCTCGGCCGGCTTGGGGGTCTGCGCCATGGCCGGGATCGCCACGTCCGCAGCGGTCGTCACCGCTGCCTTCTCCGCCGCCTTTGGCTTGACCTCGCCCGCGATTTTGCCGGCGAAGTGCGGATGCACGACCGCGCCGCCGCGGGTCAGCACCGTCGCCTTGACCAACTCGTCGTCCCAGTTGATCGCAAGAGCCTTCTCCTTCTTGTCGATCAGCGTCTCGAGGAACGCGAGGAGGTTGCGGGCGTAAAGCTGGCTTGCGCTGGTCGCCAGCCGGCCCGGAACATTGCGGTAGCCGATGATGGTGACGCCGTTGTGCTCGACCACCCCACCCGGCTGCGTGAGTTCGACATTCCCGCCCCGCTCCGCCGCGAGATCGACGATGACCGATCCGGGCGCCATCGATTCGACCATTGCACGCGAGATCAGCCGCGGCGCGGGCCGGCCAGGGATCAGCGCTGTGGTGATTACCACGTCCTGCTTGGAGATGTGCGAAGCGGTGAGCGCCGCCTGCTTCTCCTTGTATTCCGCCGACATCTCCTTGGCATAGCCGCCCGCCGTCTCGGCCTGCTTGAACTCCTCGTCCTCAACGGCGATGAACTTGCCGCCCAGGCTCTCGACCTGCTCCTTGGCAGCCGGTCGCACGTCGTTCGCCGAAACCACTGCACCGAGGCGCCGCGCAGTCGCGATTGCCTGCAACCCGGCAACGCCGGCGCCCATGACGAACACCTTGGCAGGGCGCACGGTGCCCGCCGCGGTCATCATCATAGGGAAGGCGCGGTCGAACGCAGCAGCGGCCTCGATCACCGCTTGATAGCCGGCGAGGTTTGCCTGGCTCGAAAGCACGTCCATCACCTGCGCGCGTGTAATGCGCGGCATGAACTCCATCGAGACCGTGGTCAGCCCTGCCCCGGCCAGCGCCGCCACGTCGGCTTCGTTCCCGTAGGGATCGATCATCCCGATCACCAGCGCGCCTGGCGCAACGCCGGAGAGCCCTACGGCCGAGGGGCGCCGCACTGTGAGCACGATGTCGGCCCCGGCTAGTGCCGCGCCTGCATCCGAGACCACATTGGCGCCTGCGGTTCTGAACGCGTCATCCGTGATGCGGGCCGCAGTTCCAGCGCCGGTCTCGATCGCAACGGCTGCACCCAGCCCGATCAGCTTGCCGACCGTCTCCGGCGTCGCGGCGACCCGCGTTTCGCCGTCGACCCGCTCTCGCAAAACCGCGATCTTCATGACGTTCTCCTGCCAGGTGGCGGCGCCGCCCTACCGGAGCCGGCAGACGCCCCGCCTGCCCGTTAGGGCCGGATGACGATGTAGAGGAAGACGACGAGCACCGCGAGCGCGATGATCGACCACTTCACCATATTTACGAAGCCCTTGTAGGTCTCCTCGTGGTCCTTGAAGTCCTGGGCGGAGGAGACGTATTCACTTTCGGTATGGTCGTGGGCCATTGGGTCCTCTGGTCGATAGGCGCGTCTCAGCGCGGCTCGGTCGCCTCGAGCTCTGAGATCAGGCGCTCGATCATGCCGAGCCCAAGCGACCAGAACTGCGGGTCCCGCGCATCAAGGCCGAACGGCTTGAGCAGTTCGGAATGGTGCTTGGAGCCCCCGGCTTTCAGCAACTCGAAATAGCGGTCGGCGAAGCCCTCGCTGGCCCTCTCATACTGTGCGTAAAGCGAGTTCACAAGACAGTCGCCGAAGGCATAGGCATACACATAGAACGGCGAGTTGATGAAATGCGGGATATAGGCCCAGAAGATGTCGTAGCCCTCGTTGAGGGTGATCGCGGGTCCCAGGCTTTCCCGGCTCACCGACAGCCAGATCTCGTTGAGTTGCTCGGTGGTTAGCTCGCCTTCCTTGCGCGCGGTGTGGACGCGCCGCTCGAAGGTGTAGAAGGCAATCTGCCGCACCACTGTGTTCAGCATGTCCTCGACCTTCGAGGACAGCAGCGCAAACCGGTGCTTGGGATCGGTGGTATTGTCGAGGAGCGAGCGGAACGTCAGCATCTCGCCGAAAACGCTGGCCGTCTCGGCGAGGGTAAGCGGCGTCGGCGCCATGAGCGGACCCTGCGGTGCGGCAAGACGCTGGTGAACACCGTGCCCTAGTTCGTGCGCCAGTGTCATCACGTCGCGCGCTTTGCCGAGATAATTGAGCATGAGGTAGGGGTGCGCCGACGGCACGGTCGGATGGGCGAAGGCGCCAGGCGACTTCCCCTCCTTCACCGGCGCATCGATCCAGCCCGACTCGAAGAACGGCTCGGCAACCCGCGCCAGCTCCGGCGAGAACTTGCCGTAGGCCTCCATCACCGTCTCGCGCGCCGCGTTCCACTCGAACAGGCGGTCGTCGCTCGCCGGCAGCGGCGCGTTGCGGTCCCAGGCATTGAGCTTGTCCTTGCCGAACCAGCGCGCCTTCATCGCATAGTAGCGGTGCGACAGCCGCGGATAGGCTCCCGTCACCGCCTGCTGCAGCGCATCCACGACCTCCCGCTCGACCGAGTTGGCGAGGTGGCGGCTGTCGGCAATGTCCTTGTAGCCCCGCCAGCGATCCGAGATGTCCTTGTCCTTGGCGAGCACATTGGTGATGTGCGTGAACAGCCGCTCGTTGCTGTGCAGCGTCTTCGAGATCGCGTGGAAGGCCGCCTCGCGCCGCTTCTCGTCCTTGTCCGAAAGCAGGTGGAGGGTCCCTTCGAGGCCGAGTTCCTCGCCTTCGACGTCGAACTTGAGGCTCGCCATGGTTTCGTCGAACAGCCGGTTCCAGGCCTGCGCGCCGGTCACCGACTTCTCGTGGAACAGTTCCTCCACGCGGTCTTCGAGCTGATAGGGCTTGGACTTGCGCAGCTCGGTGAACCACGGGCGATATCGCGCCAGCTCGGCATCTCCCGCTAATGCCTGCTCCAGCACGTCGTCTTCGATCCGGTTGAGCTCCAGCTCAAAGAAGATCAGCCCGGTCGAAAGGTCGGTCAGGGCCTGGCTGAGATCGCCCAGGAACTTGGCGCGCGTCGCATCGGCGGTATTCTGCGCATAGTGCAGGTAGGCGAACGAGCCGAGCCGGCCGGTCGTGTCGTTGAGCTGCTCGATCCGCCGGATCGCCTCCACCAGCCTGCCCTCGCGCGCCAGCGCGTTCAACTTACCCTTGTAGTCGGCCTCGAAAGCCTTGGCCTCCTCGCGAGACCAATCAAGGTCGCGCTTGAGCTCCGGCGACTCCCGGCCCGGGTAGAGGTCGGACAAGTCCCATTCGGGCAGCGCGCCTAACTGATTGTGATCCTTGCGCGGAGCGGCCTGGGTAACGGTCATGGGTGGCAGTAGTCCCCTGCTTGAAGGCGCGGGACCATACCGAGGGGGTTCTAACGGGACAAGGGCGCGGGTTGCCGCTCGTCAGCCGCGCCAGGGCGAACGCTGACTTAAGCCCCTCTTAACCGCCACTCGGGAAGCTGCCTCAAAACGGCACAGCGCGATTCGGCGACGACCGTCGGAACGCGCCTCGAACCGTGTTTGGGGACCTCATGACGCGTGTTCTAGTGGTGGACGACGATCCGGTGCAGCTGCGCCTGACCGCCGCAGTGGCCGAACGTGGCGGCTTCACTCCCGTGACGGCGAGTAGCGGGGCCTCGGCCCTGGACCTCCTTCGCAGCGATCCCGGCATAGCCGCCGTCGTCCTGGACCTGGTGATGCCTGATATCGACGGCATGGCTGTCCTCGAAGCCATGCGCCGCGAGCAGATCGCAACGCCGGTCATCGTCCAGACGGCGAACTCGTCACTCGAGACGGTCGTGACGGCGATGCGTCACGGGGCCCTGGACTTCTTCGTCAAGCCGGTGGCGCCCGAGCGGCTGATCGTCTCTTTGCGCAACGCGCTGAACCTGCAGGCCCTCCAGACGGTCGTCCGCACCGAGCAGCGCCGCCGCGCCGGAACGCTTGCGGTGTCCGACATCATCACCAGGAGCCCGCTGATGGCGCGGGTGATCGGGCTCTGCGCCAAGGCCGCGCGCAGCACCATTCCCGTCATGATCGAGGGCGAGACCGGTGTCGGTAAGGAGCTCGTCGCGCGCGTCATCCAGGGTCAAGGTGACCGTGCCGGGAAGCCTTTCATCATCGTCAACTGCGGCGCTATCCCCGCAAACCTCGTGGAGTCCACGCTCTTCGGGCATCGCAAGGGCGCCTTCACCGGTGCTGTCGCCGATCATCGCGGCAAGTTCGCCGAAGCAAACGGGGGAACGCTGTTCCTCGACGAGGTCGGGGAGCTTCCGCTCGAGACCCAGGCCAAGCTCCTGCGCGCCATCCAGGAAGGCGAGATCGAGCCGGTCGGCGCCAGCCGCTGCGAGCGCGTGAATGTGCGCGTGATATCGGCCACCAATCGCCGACTCCTTAACCTCGCCCGCGACGGCCATTTCCGCGAGGACCTGTATTACCGGCTAAGTGTCTTCCCGATCTACGTGCCGCCGCTGCGCGAACGGCTCGAAGACCTGCGGCTCCTCCTCGAGCACTTCATTGCGAGATTCGCCGCTGAGGCGGGCCAGCGCGTCGCCGGGATCAGCCCGGAAGGGCTGGAATTGCTCTCTCGCTACGATTGGCCCGGTAACATCCGGCAGCTCGAGAACACGGTCTATCGCGCGGTGGTCCTCTGCGACGGCGACCGGCTCGAGCGCGCGGACTTCCCGCAGATCGTTGCACTCGCTGCCGGGCGCGCGGACGCCGCAACGCTAACGGAAAACCTGCCCGCGCTCTCAGGTCCGGTTCATGTCGATGCAGCTATCGAACGTCCCAGACAAACGGATGTGGCGGAGGCCCCTCGCGACCGATTCCTGATGCCCAACGGCGAAGTCGCCGCCCTGCCCGAGCTCGAGCGCGAGCTTATCGTCTTCGCACTGCGGCACTACTCGGGGCGCATGTCGAAGGTAGCCCGCGCACTGGGGATCGGACGCTCGACTCTGTACCGCAAGTTGCGGGAGTATGGGCTTGAAGCAGAGGTGCAAAGCGACGCCGCCTGAGGGGGTTACGCAGGGGGCGTTGCAACAAGGCCACAGAGGCGAAACACAAAAACGCGAGCAATTGCTCGCGTTAATCTTTGTAGGATATCCCCGACAGGACAGGCTCGGCGTCCCATCGGGCACACGGCGGCAGTACTGCCGCAACGAAATAGAACGCTGCGCTGTTTTGGGAGTGAAAATGCGTAAGCTCGTATTTGCCCTGCTGTTCGGTACCGCCTGTCTCGCCGGACCGGTGGCAGCCCAAGAAGCGATCAGCGTCGATGGCGTCGAAGCGGTCCGCGTGGTTATCGCCCCGCCCAAAAGCGAGCTCGCACGCATCATCAAGTCAGGCTTGGCAGCCGCCTACCAGGCAGCGCCGCGCGATACCCGCGCCTACGCCGACAGCCAGAAGCTCTACTTCTTCTATGGCGCCCGTCACTTCGAGCCACTGTGGCTCGTCGAGGGCGGCGACGGCAAGGTTGCCTATGCTCCGGCTGCCGCCAAGATCATGGACGTCTTCAAGGCCGCCAGCGCCCAGGGCTTCCGCCCCTCCGATTACCTGACTGCCGACCTCGATCTCTCCACCGCTGGCACGGACCCCGCCAAGCTCGCTGCCGTCGAGACCGCCTTCTCCGCCGCCGCGCTGCGCTATGCTCAGGATGCAGTCGGCGGCCGCGTCAATCCGCTGGAGGTGAGCAAGCTCATCACTATCAAGCCGCGGCAGATCAACCCGACCGAGATGCTGGTCAAGCTCGCACAGAGCGATGACCCCGCCGCGTTGCTGATGGACCTCCACCCCAAGTACGCCGAGTTCGTGCGGCTGCGTAAGGCGCTCGCCGATTTCGATGCGGCCTCGGTCGAGGACCAGGTGCGGATTCCGGATGGCCCGCTGCTGCGGCCCGGCATGAAGGATATTCGCGTAGCCCTGCTGCGCGAGAGGCTCAACGTCGAGGCGCCGGAAGTTCCGGAGTCCGCGACCACCGCCCCGCCCGACGACATCTACGATGCGCCCCTCGTGGCCGCGGTCAAGACCTTCCAGGACAGCCTGGCGCTCACGGCCGACGGTGTTGTCGGCCCGGCGACTGTCGCCGCTCTCAACGGCGGCTCCCCGGTCACTCGAGAGGACATCATCGCCAACATGGAGCGCTGGCGCTGGATGCCCGAGGATATGGGCAAGTTCCATGTGTTCGTGAACATCCCCGAGTTCCGGCTCTTCGTTGAGCAGGGCACTGCAGCGGAAGGGTACGAAGTCGCCTACACCACCCGCGTGGTGACCGGTAAGCCGACGAACCAGACGCCGATCTTCTCCGACGAGATCGAGCACATCGTCGTCAACCCCTACTGGAACGTGCCCTCCTCGATCGCCACCAAGGAGATCGCGCCCCTCCTGATGGTCAATCCGGGCTACCTTGCCAGCCAGAACATGGAAATGCTCGGCTCGAACGGCAAGGTGATCAACGCCTCGGCCATCGACTGGTCGCAGACCAACATCAACAACTTCCGCGTGCGCCAGCGCCCCGGTGGCGGCAATGCCCTGGGTAACATCAAGTTCCTGTTCCCCAACCAGCACGACGTCTACCTGCACGACACGCCGAGCAAGTCGCTCTTCTCGCGCTCGTTCCGCGCCTACAGCCATGGCTGCGTGCGCGTGCAGAACCCGATGGAATTCGCCAACGCCCTGCTCGCCCACGAGCCTGCGCTGACCGTCGCAACGCTGGAGAAGGAAATCGGCGGCAGCGAGCGCTGGAACAACCTCGCCACCCACGTGCCGGTGCACCTCGCCTACTTCACCATTCGGGTGGATGAAGACGGCACCATCCGCTCCTACGGCGACGTCTACGGCCACAACAAGCGGTTGATAACTCTCCTCAGCAAGTAGGCACATTCGCCCGTCCGCACCCGGCGAATTCACTCACCCGATCAGCCAGATGTCTCGCCCGGCCCGCTGCCCTACAGCAGCGGCCGGGCGCAAACGTTCATACCTGCTTAGGAATTTGGCCTTGGTTCAGCCCTCATTCCTGAGTAGAAGTCGAATCGAGGGCAGTTGGAAAACGGCTGCAGCAGACGTTAGCGTTAACAATGTCTTTTCATCTATGGCGCTAAAGTCCGCGAACTAGACCAGGTTTTCAACGGGCGTAGTAGGGCGTGGCGGGGAAGCGGGGATCATACTGGGGGACGACTGCGCGTGCCGTCTTGGCGGCGTGGCTTGCCGTGTTCCTCCTGTTGCCATCAGCCGTAGTTCCGTCCGTTGCCGCCAATGGCCAGACCCGCACGCTCTTCCTGCACCACACCCATACCGGCAAGACCGCGAGCTTCACCTTCAAGGTGAATGGCCAGTACGATCAAAGCGTCCTGCGCGAGATGAACATCTTCCTCGCCGACTGGCGCACGCACGAGCCCACCAAGATGGACCCGGCGCTTTTTGACCTCCTCTGGAC
>JAEZBF010000353.1 GCA_023427545.1 Pseudomonadota bacterium | reverse complement strand
CCGGCAAAGGAGTTGCGGTCGCAAAGGCCCATGCCGGTCAGCCCCATGGCCACTGCGCGGGTAATGAGCTCCTCACCATGCGAACCCCCGCGCAGAAAGGAGAAATTGCCCGTCACCATGAGTTCGGCATAGGCCGGAAGCGGCGGAGACGATCGCGGATCGGCCGGGACCCGGAAATCGACGACGATCCCGCTCATGCGAAGCACCCGTGGAGGTACCAGCGCGGCGGTTCGGCGGCGCCGTAAAGGCCGTCGCGGAAGATCCAGAAGCGGCGCCCTCCGTCATCTTCGGCAATAAAATAATCTCGCGCCGGTATGGGCAGCCGCACCATCAGTGGGCGTTTGGCGATCTCCTCCTTTTCCTGTCCGCGGCTGATGACCACGGGCTGCGGCTCGGGCGGGGGCAATTCCACGGTGAGCCGATGGGCATCCTGCCACCATTCGGCGCCGATCCGCTCGGGCCCCGAGACCTTGACGAAGCGATAGGAAACACGTCGCCAGATCATTCCTGGCGGCGGACCATCGGGGATTTCGGCCATCGCGACGCTGATGGGTTCGGGAGCAGCCAGCAGGCGCAGCGGACGCGGCAGGGCAGGGTCGGGGGCGGCCGCGGGATCGTCGGGAGTGCGGGCGACCACGGGCTCCAGCCGGACGGCGCGCTCGGGAAGGTGGGAGTTGACGAACTTGGTCCGCACCACTGCCAGCGGCCCGAGGCGGCTGGTCATGCGATCGTAGAGCTTTTCGAGATCGGCGGCGCCATCCGCGCTTTCGAAGGCGCCGAGCTGGGTGCTGGTAACCGGCGAGACCGAGCTCGCGGCAAGCCGGATCATGTCGATGCCGAACCCCGCGTCGTACTCGCCGGCGAGCCGCTCGGCTCGGTGTGCAAAGAGATTGGAAATGTGGGCATGGTCGCGGGTTGCGCGGGCGGCGTTGACCGAAAGGGTCATGACCTGATGGTCCACCCGGTATAGGAAAAGGTGGAACGCCTGCGCGCCGATCCCCTGGGACTCGAGACGCGCGGCGAGCTGGATCGAGAGGTCGTGTGCGGTCATCAGGACGTCGTCGATGAGCCCGATTGGATCGGCAAAGCGGCGCTCGGCAAAATGATCGATCCTGGGCAGGCGCGGGACGATGCGTTCCTCGATATCGCCCAGCGCCTGGTCGAGGCGGAGGACGAGGGAAGCGCCGAAGCGGGCTTGCAGGCTCTTGCGGTTTCGCCCGTAGAGCTGGCCGACCCGCCTCAATCCCATCTGGGCGAGGCTCTCGATCTGCGATTCGCTGAGCCGGAGAGCGGCGACCGGCAACTCCGCCAAAGCTTCGCCGGCTTCGTCCTCGGAGATGATCCGGCCCGGCGTGTAGTGGGCGAGGGCCCACGCGGCGCCGATACTGCCGGCAATGGCGGCTTGGACGGTGAAGCCGAGATCCTCGAGCCGGCCGGCCACCTTCGCCAGGAGCTTGTCCTCGCCACCGAAAAGGTGGTCGACCCCGGTGATGTCGAGGCCGAGATCGCCATAGGCGGACTGGTCGGTGAGCACCGATACGATCGGGCTGGCGTAGGAGTGCCAGTCGGCAAAATCGGCGAACCGCTGGGTGAGAAATGCGCGGTCGATCTCGCGGACCGAGAGACCGGGCACCAGCGCGCGGGCATCGGTAAGGCTCTGGCCTTCGAAAATGCCGGTCGCAGCTGCCTGATGGTGCAGCGCGACAAGGCGCATGGCGCTCTGCTGCTTTTCCCACAGCGCGAACGGGGTGGTCAGCTGGGCGAGGGCGGGGTCAGCCCGCTTTAGACAATCGGTCGCCCAATGCGGCAGGTGCAGCACCAGGTGCCGCCGCAAGGGGGACGCGTTCCTCGCCGCCTTCTCTGCTGTTGTCGACCACAACGAAGCCATCTCTGGTCCAGTCCAGGGTAAATCCAAGGCCTGCGCTGGCCGTGTGGGCTGCGCCGAGCCGTCCTTTCTCGAGGGTGAGGTGGAAGCGGGGGCCGGCTGGTGCTCGGGCGTCGAACACGGTTTCGCGGCTGATTGCAGGGGTCAGCCGCCAGCGCAGCTGGGCGGCGCTGGATTCCCGGTCGCGGCCATAGCGGAGGAAGAAGATCGACGTTCTTGATGCAGCAGCGCGCATGCTGAGGCGCCGCGAGGCGGTGAAATCGAGCGCCTTTGGGTGGCCGGAGACATCGGCGATCACCGCCGCCACGGCCCGGCAGCCGACCGCCTCCTCAAGGGCCCAGAGCAGCTCGGGAATGGTTTCGATTCGGCCGATCACTACTGCGTCGGGATCGATGCCGAAATGGGCAAGGCCAGCGCCATAGGGAAGGCCGATGTCGCTCGCGTCATTGGCGAGCTGCAGGATGATCAGGGCAGGGCGCTTCTCGCTCAGCAGGCCCCGTGCCTGGCCAAGGGCAAAGCCCAACGAAGAGCCGGCATTGCGCCGCTCAGGGGTGAAGACCTCATGGAGCAGGCCAGGGGGAGCGGCGAGCAGATCCTCCGGACGGCTGCTGAGGCTTGCGGCCTCGGCAAAAGCCGGGCGGTTTTCGAGTCCCGCGATTCTTGCCCTCAGGGCATCAAGAGCCTCTCTGTTGCGAAGGCCAGCCATCGGACGGCCCTCCCCATTGAATTTGAGACGCGGGTTGCCTCAGCCGCCAATCGAGGCTCGCTCTGAGAACAAAAAGAGAACATCAGGCGTAACGAGAGTCAAGAGCGAGGAGTTCCAGGTGAGCTC
>JAEZBF010000307.1 GCA_023427545.1 Pseudomonadota bacterium | reverse complement strand
TTCTTCATGAACCTGTTCCACGGCGGAAAGCTCGCCGCCATGCCGCCGCGGCTGCTCAACGACGAGGGCGACGTCGAGGTGCTGCGACCTCTGATCTACTGCGCCGAGCCGGACCTCGCGCGCTTCTCCGAGGCCATGGCCTTCCCGATCATCCCGTGCGACCTCTGCGGTAGCCAGGAAGGCCTGCAGCGCAACGCCATGAAGACCATGCTCGACGACATGGAGCGCAAGATGCCCGGCCGAAAGGACGTGATGATCCGTGCGCTCGGCAACGTGAACCCCAGCCACCTGCTCGATCCCAGGCTCTTCGACTTCCTCGCACTCTCGGGCCAGCGCCTTGACGATTGATATCCAGGCGCTCGCCGCCATCCTTCGGGAAGCCGCACAGGTCGAGATCCTGCCCCGCTTCCGCCGGCTCGACTCGGGTGCAATCCGGCAGAAGACCTCCGCCATCGACCTCGTCACCGATGCCGACGAAAGCGCCGAGCGGCTGATCCGGGCGCGGGTGGTTCAGCTTGCCCCCGATGCCCTCTTCGTCGGCGAGGAATCCGTATCCGCCGAACCCGCGCTGCTCGATGCACTGGATGGCGCCGACCTCGCCGTCGTGGTCGATCCCGTCGACGGCACGGCGAACTTCGCGGCTGGTCTGCCGCTGTTTGCCGTCATGGCGGCGTTGTTGTCCACGGCGAAACCGCGGCCGGTATCATCTACGACCCGATGGCCGACGATTGGATCATGGCCGAGCGTGGCAGCGGCGCCTTTGTCCGGCGCCTGGGCGAAGTGGAGCAGCGCTTGCAGGTTGCCGACCCCGTGCCGCTCTCCGAAATGGTCGGCACCGCCTCGCTTACCTACATGCCGGCCGAGAGCAAGCCGCAGCTCTTTGCCAATCTTGCGAAGATCAGGGTGCCCTCGAACTACCGTGTGGCGGGCCACGAGTACCGGCTGATGGCGAGCGGCCACACGCACTTCACCGCGTACAACAAGCTCATGCCCTGGGACCACTTGGCAGGTGCGCTGATCGCCGAGGAGGCGGGTGCCTACGTCGCCCGCTTTGACGGCAGCCGCTATTTGCCGCAGCATCGCAGCGGCGGCCTGCTCACCGCGACCGACAGGGACAGCTGGCAGGTGCTGCGCCGGGAGGTCTTCACCGTCTGAGGGGGCGGACATGCACGAGATGGACTACTGGGCGATCGCAGAGCGCGGCCTCGAGATCCAGAACCCCATCACCGACCGCAAGATGCGGCTCCTCGACGACTACTGCGTCATCGGCGACGGCATGTCGGTCCTTGACATCGGCTGCGGCAAGGCGTGGCTGTTGCGCCAGTGGGCGGAGCGCTACGACATCCGTGGCACCGGGATCGACATCAACCGTCACTTCCTCGACCACGCGCGCAAGAAGTCGGAGTCAAAAGGCCTCGGCGCGCGGCTCAAGTTCGTCCTCGGCCCCGCCGCCGACTACAAGCCGGAACCGGCTTCGTTCGACGTCGCGCTCTGCCTGGGGACCGCCTTCGCGCTCGGCGGCTTCGTCGCCGCCCTCGAGTGGATGGCCACCGTCGTCCGCCCCGGCGGCAGTATCGTGATCGGCGACCTCATTCTCAAGCACCGGCCGCTGGTACACGCCGACGAGGTACTCCCGCTCGATGCGCTCGACACCATCGCGCTGGTCGAGCGCCACGGATCGGAGGTCTCGGCCACTATCAGCGCCTCGGACGCCGACTTCGAGCGGTATATCAGCCATCACCGGCAGGCGACGCTCGCCTGGGCCCGCGAGCACCCCGATCACCACGACCATGCCGACGTCCTCAGCCGCAGCCGCACTGAGTGGCAGCGCTACCTGCGAACCATACGGCCTTATCTGGGCTGGACGATCGTCGTCGGCCGCCGCAACGACTGAGCCTATTCTCCGGGCGCCATCGCCTCTTTAGGGCGGTACTCCGCCCCAACCCCGAACAGCCGGCCCTTCTCGGCGATGAGCACGCAGATCAGCACCAACGTCCCCATCACCACGTAGCCCGTCGCGATCGGCGTGATCGTGCCGTCGAAGTGCTGGCCGATGTAGGTGCCCAGCAGCGCCCCACCGACCGTCTGGGTGAACCCGAACACCGCCGCAGCCGTGCCCGCGACAGCCCCGAGCGGCTCCATCGACAGCGAGTTCATGTTCGACGCCGTCAGCCCGAACGCGCACTGGATGATCAGAAGCATCACGAAAAACTGCCAGAACGGCATCGGACCGGTGAGGCTGACGGCCAGCAGCAGCACCCCCATGACGAGGTAGACCAGCAGCGCGGTATGACTTATCCGCCGCATCCCGAAGCGCCGTACAATGCGCGAATTGAGAAAGGAGAACACCGCCATCGCACCCGCCATCAGCGCGAACGCCACCGGGAAGAACGGTCCCAGCCCGAAGATGTCGACGAACACCTGCTGGCTCGACGAGATGAACCCGAACATCGCGCCGAAGAGGAACATGCCGGCGATGCCGTAACAGAAGGCGACGCGGTTTGTCAGAACAAGGCGGAAGCCCTCTGTGACGATGCTGGCCGTCAGTGGCCGCTTGAACTTTGGGTCGAGCGTCTCGGGCAGCCGGAAGAAGGCCCAGATGCCGAAAACCGTGGCCAAACCGCCCATGAAGACGAAGATCGCCTGCCACGGGCCGGTCAGCAGCAGCACCTGGCCGATGCCGGGTGCGACGATCGGAATCGCCATGAAAACCATGAAGGTCAGCGACATGATCTCGGCCATCGCCCGGCCCGAGAAGCGGTCGCGCACCACGGAAGTGGCGACCACCCTAGTTCCAGCGGCGCCGAGGCCCTGCACGAAGCGCAGCCCCAGCAGCACGGCGAAGTTGGGTGCGAACGTCGCTGCAAAGGCGCAGACGATGTAGATGACGAGGCCGATGAGCAGCGGCCCCCGCCGCCCGTAACGGTCCGACAATGGGCCGAAGGCGAGCTGGGCGATGCCGAAGCCGATCATGTAGGCGCCGACCACCAGCTGGCGCTCGTTCTCGTTCTCCACCCCCAGCGCCTCGCCCATGTAAGGGAGGGCCGGCAGCATGACGTCGATGGCCAGCGCATTGAGGGCCATCATGGCGGCAATGAGAACGATGAATTCCGCGCGGGAGAGTTCCCGCTTTGGCGAAGTCCTGTTGGTCATGAGGTGATCCGGATTTGCCAGCGAACGTGGCCGGCCGGGCCGGGAACATGAACCGGGGGTCTGATGAAGGCAAGCAGTGGCGACATGGCAATAAGTCTCAATCGCCGACAGCGACGCCGGCAATCGAGCCAGAACCGCCGCCGGCGCCTGTTCGTTCCCCTAGGCGGCGGCTGGAGGGCTTGCGTGGAAACCTGTCGCGCCGGCTTCGCGGATGGGCAGGTGGACCGCCGCCGAAGCGAGCCCCAGCAGGATGCCGACGTACCACACCAGGGCGTAGGAGCCCGTCATGTCGTAGGCCGCGCCGCCCAGCCACACGCCGACGAACGATCCGACCTGATGGCTCAGGAAGGCGATGCCATAGAGCAGCCCCATGTAGCGCGACCCGAAGAACGTGCTGACGAGCCCGGCCGTCGGCGGCACCGTCGACAGCCACAGCAGCCCGATCGCCGCCGAGAACATGTAGGCGCTGACCTCGGTCACCGGGAACAGCAGGAAGAGCCCAATCGCCACCGCGCGGGTGAAGTAGATCGCGGCGAGCAGGATCTGCTTGGGATACTTGCCCCCTATATAGCCGGAGGACAGCGACCCCACGATGTTGAAAAGCCCGATGATCGCGATCGACCAGCTGCCGACGCTCGGAGACAGCCCGCACTGCACGAGATAGGCCGGCATGTGGACGTTGATGAACGCGAGGTGGAAGCCGCAGACGAAGAAGCCGATCACCAGCAGCCGGTAGGAGGTGAACCCCCAGGCCCGCCGCAGCGCCTGCAGAGCGCTGAACTCCGCCTGACCCGCCGCGACCGCTGCCTTGCCCTTGAGCGCATAGGCGAGCGGCAGCACGCAGAGCAGCATCATCGCGAGATAGAGCAGGGCCTGCTGCCAGCCATAGGTGCTGATCAGTGTCTGCCCCAGTGGCGCCAGCGCGAACTGCCCGAACGACGACGCTGCCGTGGCGATGCCGAAAAAGAGGCTGCGTTTGTGGGCCGGAACGTTCCGCCCGAATGCCTGCATGACAACCGCAAAGGAGGCGACACCGATGGCGGCGCCCGTCAGCACGCCGGCCGAGAGCGTCAACCAGCCGGCGTTCGGCGAGATCGTCATCAGCGCGAGACCCAGGGCATAGACCACGAGGCCTGCAGCGACCGTGCGCCCGGTGCCGTAGCGGTCGGCAAAGGCGCCGGCGAACGGTTGCGTCAACCCCCAGACGAGGTTCTGGATCGCCATCACCATGCCCCAGCTCTCGCGGGACATGCCGAGGTCGCCCGTCACCGGCAGGGTGAAGAGCCCGAAGCTGGTTCGCACGCCGTTGCTTGCGGCCGCGATGACGCAGCCGGCGACAACGATCAACAGAAGCGGGAGGGCGGCAGAACGGGCTGCCGGCGCGGTGGCGATCGCTGACATGAGCTTACCTCGGAGGGATCACACTCATACGCCGCGCCGCCCCATCAAGAAAACGCATTTGCCTGATGGGGTTATCAGTGCCGTTGATCGGTCAGGCGGCGGTCTGCTTGACCTCGACGCCGGCCTGCTGGAGGTGCGTCTGCAGCTCGCCGGCCTGGAACATCT
>JAEZBF010000305.1 GCA_023427545.1 Pseudomonadota bacterium | reverse complement strand
GCCTATAACCTGATCGACATTGCCGATGGCGAGATCAAGATCGGCGTGCGCGAGTGGCGCGAAGGCGCGAACGGCTGGACCACAAGGGAAATCGAGAAAGCCAAGGCGAGCCAACCTGCAGAAGTGGCCGCGGCCGTCGGCGAGACCCTCCCGGCGCACTGAGTTTGGCGGACGCTCAGCCGAACTTCCGCATCCCGGGAAACCCGGCAAGGCGCCGTCAGCATCGCCACCGCTCACCGGCAGGTTCCCGAGCGAGCTGGCGCGGATCGATGCCGCTCGCCGGCGTGATCCGTCCCGCGTTCCGGTCGGGCATCCCGCCCGTTGACCCATGCCGTGGCCGCAACTAGGGTCCGGCGCGCTCACCGGACCGTACGACATGCCCGACCTGCCTGCCCACATGGACCCCACGAAGTCGTTTCAGGGCCTGATCCTGACACTGCAGCAGTTCTGGGCCGCCGAAGGCTGCGTGATCCTGCAGCCCTACGACATGCCGATGGGCGCCGGGACCTTCCACCCGGCCACCACGCTGAGGGCGCTCGGGCCGCGGCGGTGGAACGCCGCCTATGTGCAGCCGTCCCGCCGGCCCAAGGACGGCCGCTACGGCGAGAACCCCAACCGCTTCCAGCACTACTATCAGTTCCAGGTGATCCTGAAGCCGTCGCCCCCGGACATCCAGGAGCTCTACCTCAAGTCGCTCGCCGCCATCGGCCTCGACTCCAAGGTCCACGACATCCGCTTCGTCGAGGATGACTGGGAGAGCCCAACGCTCGGCGCCTGGGGTCTTGGCTGGGAATGCTGGTGCGACGGCATGGAGGTGAGCCAGTTCACCTATTTCCAGCAGGTCGCCGGCTACGAATGCCACCCGGTCGCCGGTGAGATCACCTACGGGCTCGAGCGGCTCGCCATGTACCTGCAGGGCGTCGACAACGGCTATGAGCTTAACTTCAACGGGCGGCAGGGGAACGACCGCGTCACCTACGGCGACGTCTTCCTGCAGAACGAGCAGGAATTCTCCCGCTACAACTTCGAAGCCGCCGATACCGAGACGCTGTTCCGCCACTTTTTGGATGCCGAGACGCAGTGCCGCGCGCTGCTCGAAAAGGGCGATCGCGGGGAGCGTCACGAGCTTGCGGTGCCCGCCTACGAGGAGGTCATCAAGGCTTCGCACAGCTTCAACCTGCTCGATGCCCGCGGGGTGATCTCCGTCACCGAGCGGCAGAGCTACATCCTGCGCATCCGCGAGCTCGCCAAGGCCTGCGGCGGGGCCTGGCTCAAGACCGCCGGCGGCGGCGCGTGATCGCGCTCGATCACATCAACATCCACGCCTTCGACCAGGAAGCGGTCCGCGATTTCCTCGTTGCCGTTCTCGGCGTCGAGGAGGGCTTCCGCCCGCCCTTCAGTTTCCCCGGCTACTGGCTCTATCTCGACGGCAAGCCGCTGATCCACATCCAGGGCCGCAACCCGGCGAACTCCAGCAACGGCTGGGTGGACCACATCGCCTTCGGACCATTCGGCTTCGACCAGCAGAAGCAGCGCCTCGACGCCGCCGGGTTCGCCTATACCGAGGCTGGCATTCCGGGAACCAGTATCCGCCAGCTTTTCGTCTCCGGTCCCGAGGGGCTCAAGCTCGAACTCCAGTGCCCGCAATAGGGCAGGGCGATGAAGATCCGCCGCACCCGCAAGCAGACTGCGCCGCGCAACCTCGCCGCGCGGGCCCTGCGCAGCCCGCTCTTCCGCGCCCGCGTGGTCGCCAATCCCAAGGCTTACCGCCGCCCGCCCAAGAAGGTCGTGCCGCCCCCGCCCGAGGACGAATAGGGCCCCAGTTGCAGTGACTCGCCCCCGATGCCACTCTCCCGGCCTTGCGCGCCGGGGGCTGGCCGCGTCAGCAGGGGGGATATGGCCGTGACCGGCATCATCATTCTCGTCATCGTCGTCGCCGTCATCGGCTACGGCATCTATCTCTACAACGCGCTGGTGCGAAACCGGCAGCTTGCCCAGGAGGGCTGGTCGGGCATCGATGTGCAGCTCAAACGCCGCACCGATCTCATCCCCAACCTGCTCGAAACGGTGAAGGGCTACATGGGCCACGAGCGCGAAACGCTCGACGCGGTGACCAGGGCCCGCGCCGCCGCCACCGCCGCGGCGAACGGCAGCCCCGAGCAGCGGGCGGCAGCCGAGGGCGCGCTGTCTGGTGCGCTGGGCCGCCTCCTTGCGGTGGCAGAGGCCTATCCTGAGCTCAAGGCCAACACCACGTTCCTCGAGTTCCAGCAGGCGCTGCAAACGGTCGAGGACGAGATCCAGCTCTCGCGCCGCTACTACAACGGCGCGGTGCGCAACTTGAACGTCGCCGTGGAATCCTTTCCGTCCTCGCTGATCGCCAACAACTTCCGCTTCGAGAAGATGCAGTACTTCGAGCTGGAGAATCCGGCCGACCGGGCCGTGCCGACCGTCAAGTTCTAGCGCCGGCGATGCGCCTCAGCGCAGCCCTCGTCGTCCTCCTGGTCCTGCTCACGCCCGCGCTGGGGCGCGAGGAGATACGCTCTTTCGCGACCGCGATCACCCTGAAGGCCGATGGCAGCGTCGACGTCACCGAGACCATCGAGGTCAACGCCGAAGGCGACCAGATCCGGCGCGGCATCTTCCGCACCATCTTCACCACCCTGACCAACCCGGATCGCTCGCGCCTGCGTTCGAGCTTTCACGTCGTCTCGGTGCTACGCACCGGCCGGCCCGAGCCGTTTGCCCGCGACAACAGCGCCGACCGCGTCAACCTGCGGATCGGCGACGCCGACGTTTTCCTCAACAGCGGCGTCCACCGCTACACCATCCGCTACACCATGACCCGCATGGGGCGGTTCTTCGACGACCACGACGAGCTGTTCTGGAACGCGACCGGCAACTATTGGGATTTCCCGATTAACCGCGCTACGGCGACCGTCCGCCTGCCCGACGGAGCGGTGATCTCCAAGCTCGTCGCCTATACCGGACCGCCGGGGTCGGAGGCGCAAGCCGCCACCGCCACCCGTAACTCCGACACGATCGCGAGCTTTGCCACGACGCGCGTGTTGCAGCCCGGCGAGGGCCGCAGCGTCGCCGTCGCCTTTCCCAAGGGCATCCTCGTCGAGCCCACCGGCAATCAGGCGCTGATCTACTGGCTGTCCGACCACCGCGACCTGCTGCTGCCTGCCTTCGCGGTGCTGATCGTCCTGCTCTACAACTACTTCGCCTGGGACGCGGTGGGGCGCGACCCGCGCAAGGGCACGATCATCCCGCTCTTCCACCCGCCCAAGGGCTTTTCGCCAGCGCTGGTCCATTTCATCCACCGCATGGGCTGGAAGAACTCGGGGTGGACCGCCTTCACCGCGACTATCTTCGACCTCGGCGTCAAGGGGCTGCTCCACATCAGCCAGGCCGGCAAGACGCTGACGGTGACCGCCACCGGCAAGGCGCCTGCCGACAAGCTCCCGTCGGGCGAGAGCCTGCTCTTCAACTACTTCTCCTCCAAGGGGAAGCTCACCATCAACACCTCCACCGGCGCCGACATTGCCAAGAAGCGCACCGAGATGATGGCGGCCGTCCAGTCGGAGAACCGGCAGGTCTATTTCAACAACAACACCGGGCATGTGATCGCCGGCGCTGCCCTTTCTCTCGCGCTGCTGGGTGCGCTGGTGTTCTTCGGCGTGCTTGATCTGATCTGGCTGATCGTGGCCGTGGTGGGTGGCGTCTTCGTCGGTCTCTTCACCTCGGCGTTTCAGCAGGTCTGGAGCGGTCCGCGCTTCTCGCCCTTCGTCATCTTCGTCTGGGTGATCATCGCCGCCGGCAATCTCTTCGGCGGCTTTACCAGCTGGCTCAACTCGGGCGGGCTGAACACCGCCGTTCTGGCTGCGGTTTCGATCGTCATCATCGACGTCGTGTTCGCGGTCCTGCTCCGCGCCCCCACGGCGCAGGGCCGCCGGATCATGGACCAGATCGAGGGCTTCCGGATGTATCTCGAGACGGCCGAAAAGGAGCGGCTCAACATGAAGGGCGAGCCGCAGATGACGGTGACGCGCTTCGAATCCATCCTGCCTTATGCCATCGCGCTCGGCGTCGAAAAGCCCTGGTCGCA
>JAEZBF010000263.1 GCA_023427545.1 Pseudomonadota bacterium | reverse complement strand
CCCATCCAGCGCTTCGGCGACGTTCTGCAGCAGACCGTAGAAAAGGCCACCCATCTTCTGAATCTTCATGGGCACCGCGAGATCCCCTGCCCCGAGTTCGCGAAGCGACCCGTCCATGTCCTTGAAGATGAGGTCGAACACCGACTGCGAGAAGGCCCGGGCCTGCGCGTCCTCGGTCCGCAGCCGCCGGAACAGCAGCGCCAGATGCAGTGAGATCATGTCGAAGCGGCCGGTCACCGTGTCCGGCACACCCCAGTCGGCGTAGAACCTGGGCTGTCGGGATTGCGCCACAATGGAGCGATAGACGGCGTAAACAGGCTCGCGGACGGGGTTTTTCCTGAACAGCGAGAGGATCATAGGGCTTTCCCGCGGGGCTTACGCGGCGGAGGGCTGTGCTCCGATCCGTCGTTCGGACCAACTTGCCAGACCGGGCAAATGGCAGCTAAAGATGCCCGGCCTCAACGTCCGTTCGCGTGGCTATAGTTGAGAGCTATCGGGGAAGTCAAATCCATGCCGTTGCGTAACGCCGCCCGCCGCACCCTGCCGGTTGTCCTAGCGCTTGCGCTGGCAGGCGGGCTCGCCGCCTGTTCGAGCATGGGGAGCGGCGTGGCCCTCACGACCTCCCGCACCCAGGGCTACGACATTTCCGACGATGCGCTGGCGCAGATCCGGCCGGGGCAGAGCCAGCAGTTGGTGCAACTGGTGCTGGGCTCGCCGATGACGACCAACAGCTTCGGCGACGGCAGCGCCTGGTATTACCTCGAGACCAAGGTCGACCAGACCGCGTTCGGCCTGACGATGGTCAAGAGCCGCACCGTGCTCGCAGTCTATTTCGACAGCAAGAAGCGCGTTGCAAGCCGTGCCGTCTACGGGCTGGAGGATGGCCGGGTCATCGATATCGAGACGCGCCGCACGCCCTCGTTCGGCGAGGACCGGACCTTCATTCAGTCGATCCTGAGCTCGGTGATCTCCGGCTGATCGGCTAGACGCGTCCAAGCTTCCGGGCAATGGCGTCGAGCACGCCATTGACGAGGCCGGGCACCTCACCTTCGAAGAACGCCTTGGCGATATCGACGTATTCCGTGATTACCACGCCGTGCGGGATGTCCGCGCGACGCAGCAGCTCGAACGCCGCCGCACGCAACGTGGCGCGGAGCGTCGCGTCGATACGGGCCATCGGCCAGCCCTCGGCGAGCGCGTCGTCGACCAGGGGATCGATGTCGAGCTGGTTCTTGATCACGCCACGGACGATCTGACCGAAGAAGTCGGCGTCGGCCGGCAGGTATTGCTCGCCCTCGATCTCACGGCCGAGCCGATACGTGTTGAACTGCGCCAGCGTCTCCTCGAGCGACTGGCGCCCGACATCCATCTGGTAAAGCGCCTGAACCGCGGCGAGGCGGGCGGCACCGCGCTGGTTGGCCGGACGAGGCATCGCGACCATGGTCAGGACCCGAGCTTGAGCTTAAGAAGCGCCATCGCGATGGCCGCGACGGCGGCGCCGCCACCCTTATCCATCTCGTTGGGGCGTGCACGGGCCAGCGCCTGCGCCTCGTTTTCGACGGTGAGGATGCCGTTGCCCAGTGCAATACCCTCGGCAAGCGAGAGGTCCATGAGCGCCCGCGCGCTCTCGCCCGAAACGATTTCGTAGTGGCTCGTTTCGCCGCGGATCACGCAGCCCAAGGCGACGTAGCCATCGTACTCGGCCTCGCCGTCGATGGCGAAGGCGATCGCCGCCGGAATCTCGAGCGCGCCCGGGACGGTGATGCGGTCAAAGGTGGCGCCGGCCTCAGTCAGCGCACGCGCGGCGCCGCTCAGCAGCTCGTCAGCAATGTGGCCGTAGAAGCGCGCCTCCACGATGAGGAAGTGCATCCCCTTTGCGGCGCCGGGCTCGATCGTGAAGCCCTGTTCGGTTGCGACCATCAGTTGTTCCTGTTGCCGACTGTTTCGAGGAGCCGCGCGGCATAGCGGGCCATGGGATCAACCTCGATGTTGACGCGGTCGCCGACCCCGTAGTCGCCCCATGAGGTGACGGCGACCGTGTAGGGAATGAGATGAACCGAAAAGCGGTTGCCCTCGACTTCGTTCACGGTGAGCGAGGTGCCGTTGAGCGCCACACTCCCCTTCCTCGCGATAAAGGGGGCAAGCTCGGCGGGAGCCTCGAAGGTGAACTTGATCTGCTCGGCGGTCGGATCGCGGCCGACAATCGTCGCGAGGCCGTCGACGTGGCCCGAGACGATGTGCCCGCCGAGCTCATCGCCAACCTTGAGCGCGCGCTCGAGGTTGAGCCGCCGGCCCGGCACCCAGTTGCCGACGTCGGTCACGGCGAGGGTCTCGAGCGCGGCGAAGACCTCGAACCAGTTCTGCGCCTTGTCGGTACCCTTGGCGGTGACCGTGAGGCAGATGCCGTCGAGCGTGATCGAGGCACCGTGGTCGATCGTTTCCGGATCGTAGGCCGTGCCGACGCGCAGTTCGCGGCCGTCATTGCGGTCGACAGCTGTGAGGAGACGCCCCACGTCGGTGACGATGCCGGTGAACAAGGTTTCAGAGCCTTTCGAAGGTGCGCACGTTATCTTCGCCCAAGCGGCGCTGGTCAACCTCGGTGAGACCGGCTGCGCGGATACGCCCATCCATGCCGCCAAGGATGGTCGCGTCGATGCCGGCTGGTCCGAGCTTGCGCTCGGAGCTGATGAGATGAAAGCGGTCGACGAGATCGTCGGCGAGCAGCGCTTCGGTCAGCACCGCGCCGCCTTCGACCAGCAGCCGGCTGATGCCGCGGGCGGCGAGCGCCCGCATGGCAGCGCCGAGCTCGGGCCGGCCGTTGCGCGGCGGTACCTCGATCACCTCCACGGTCTTCGGCACGTCGAGCGCGCGGCCTTCCGGCACGATGACGGCGGTAGAGAACGGGGAGACGCTGTCGATCAGCTCGATGCGGGGGTCGAAAGGGCGCGCGCCGACCAGCACCACGCGCAGGTGGACGCGGTCCTCGAGGCCGGGGAGCCGCACGTCCAGCCGCGGGTCGTCGATCCCTGCCGTCGAAGCGCCCACCATCACCGCGTCGGACTGGGCGCGCTGCATGTGCGTCCAGCGCTGCGCCATCGCGCCGCTAACCGGGACCTTGGGCTGGTTGCGCAGCCCGATCTTGCCGTCGGCCGAGACCGCGAGCTTGGCTGTGATGAACGGCCGGCGGAGCCGATGGCGGAGAAGGAAGCCCTCGTGCAGGCGGCGGCTCGGCGCGTGGTTGGCGACGGCGACTTCGACGCCGGCTTCCTCCATGCGGCGGATGCCACGGCCGGCGGTGCGCGGATCGGGGTCGACGACGCCGATCACCACGCGGGCGACGCCGGCGCGCACCACGGCGTCCGCACAAGGCGGGGTGCGGCCCCAGTGGTTGCATGGCTCGAGGGTGACGTAGAGGGTTCGGCCGCGGGCCTTGCCGCCAGCCTCCTGGAGCGCCTGCGGCTCGGCATGTGGGCGACCGCCGCGCGCCGTAACGCCGCGGCCGATCAGCACCTGCCGGAGCTCATCCACCACCAGCGCGCCGACCGTGGGGTTCTCGGCAGTGGTGCCCAGCCAGGGCGTCGCGATGCGGACCGCAGCGTCGAGCCAGCGCTCGTCCTGCGGCGTGACGCCGCTCAATCGTCCTCGTCCGGGGCGAGGTGGCGTTCCTGCCCGCTCAGCTCGGAGAGAAACGAGCGGAAGTCGTCCGCGGCCGAGAAATTGCGATAGACCGAGGCGAACCGCACGAACGCGACGTCGTCGAGGTTCTTGAGGCCCTCCATGACGAACTCGCCAATGCGGTCGGAGGTGATCTCGGTTTCGCCCAGGCTCTCGAGCTGGCGCACGACGCCGGAGATCATCCGGTCGACGCGCTCGGGCGAGACGTCGCGCTTGCGTAGAGCGGTGTTGACCGAGCGGGCGAGCTTGTCGCGGTCGAACGGCACCTTGCGGCCGGATTTCTTGACTACGGTCAGCTCGCGCAGTTGTACGCGCTCGAAGGTGGTGAAGCGGCCGCCGCAGGCGTTGCAGATGCGCCGCCTGCGGATCGCGCTCGCGTCCTCGGTGGGGCGCGAGTCCTTGACCTGCGTATCCTCGTTGCCGCAGTAGGGGCAACGCATCAGAGGGTTCCCCCCGGAGAGTGGGGTGGGTCAACCCCGACACCGGCCCTCCCCCTGACGGGGAGAGGGAGCCGCGAGCCACATGCGCTGCAGTCATATCCCTCCCCCTGACAGGGGGAGGACAGGAGGGGGTTGACGCGCCCCA
>JAEZBF010000256.1 GCA_023427545.1 Pseudomonadota bacterium | reverse complement strand
GTCGAGCTGCCGCTGTCCGTGCCCGTGATCCTCGCAGGTATCCGGCTCTCTGCAGTCATTGCGCTCTCGACGGCTACGATCGGCTCGACGGTCGCCGCTTCTACGCTGGGAGAGGTGATCATCGCTGGCCTGCTCAGCAACAACGTTGCTTTCATCCTCCAGGGCGGGCTTGTCGTTGGCATCCTTGCGGTGCTGATCTACGACGGCCTTTCCGGGCTGGAGCGCCTTCTCGTTGCCCGGACCGGCCAGCGGAGACCTGCCTGATGTCCGATTTCGACCTCGTCCTCTCCGGCACAGTCGTTCTCCCGACGCTCGTCCTCGAACAAGGGTACGTTGCGGTGCGGGACGGCAAGGTGGCCCATGTCGGGGAGGGCAGGGCGCCCAGTGCGCATGAACGCCACGAGCTGGGCGAGGCGCTGATCCTGCCGGGAGCGATCGATGCCCAGGTTCATTCGCTGAGCCAAAAGGACCAGGAGGATTTCATCTGGTCCACCCGTTCGGCGGCTGCAGGGGGCGTCACGACGATTGTCGACATGCCTTACGACGAGGGCAACCTCGTCTGCTCGGCCGATGCGGTCCGTCGCAAGTCGGAGCACGCCGGGGCGCAGGCACGCGTAGACTTCGCCCTCTACGGGACAATCGATCCGCTGGAAGGTCCGGCGCGCATCGCCGAGCAGGCGGAGGCGGGTGTTGCCGCCTTCAAGTTCTCGACGTTCGGCACCGATCCCAAGCGCTTCCCCCGCATCTCGCCGCCACTGCTGGCCGACGCGTTCGCGGCGGTGGCGAAGACCGGCCTCACGGCCGGCGTACACAACGAGGACGACGAGACGGTGCGCGCGGCAATGGAGGTGATCAGTGCCGCCGGCATCACCGACTGGCGTGCCCACATGCTGTCGCGCCCGCCGCTGGCCGAGCTGCTCGCGACCCTGCAGGTTTATGAGACCGGCGCCGAGACAGGTTGTCCCGCCCACGTCGTCCACTGCTCGCTCAGCCGCGGCTACGATATCGCTGCCGACTACCGAGCGCGGGGGTTCGCGGCGACAATCGAGTGCTGCATTCACTATCTCACGCTCGACAACGAAAACGATGTGAAGCGCCTGGGCGGCAAGGCCAAGATCAACCCGCCGCTGCGTTCGCGCGACGAGGTCGAAAAGCTCTGGCAGCAGGTTGCCGCCGGCAACGTGACGCTGGTTTCGACTGATCACGTAAGCTGGGCTGAGGAGCGCAAGAGCAAGCCCAACATGCTCGAGAACGCATCGGGTGTGCCGGGGCTCGAGGTGATGGTGCCGCTCTTCGTCAAGGGTGCGCTCGAACGCGATATTCCCCTGAACTGGGCGGCACGACTCATGGCGGAAAACCCGGCGAAGCACTTCCGGGTCGACCACGCGAAGGGGGCGCTCACGGCGGGCAAGGACGCGGATATCGCGGTGCTGCTGCCGCGCCCACGGATCTATGATGCGGCCGCTTCGGGCCACAACGTCATCGGGTGGTCGCCCTACAATGGAATCGAGTTGCCCTGGACGGTCGCCGCGACCTACCTGCGCGGCCAGCTGGTGTTCGACGGTACCAACGTGCTGGCGCAGCCGGGTAGCGGGCACTGGCAGCGGCCGCAGCGCGGATGACGCGCAACCTTCCCACCTCCGTTGCGCGGATTGCGGAGGACATAGACGCACTGGCGGCGATCACGGAACCCGACCGGCCATATACCCGCCGCGCCTTCACGCCAATGTTCCTGCGCGGGCGCGAGTGGCTCACCCACCGGTTCGTCGCGGCGGGGCTGGAGACACGGGTCGATGCCTCCGGCAATCTCATCGGCCGCAGGGCGGGGACGGACCGTAGCCGCGGCACCATCATGTTGGGGTCGCACTCGGACACGGTTCCTGACGGCGGCCGGTTCGATGGAATCGCCGGCGTTTCCGCCGCCCTCGAGGTCGCCCGCGCGCTGGCCGACCGCGGCCTCGCGCTGCAGCACGACCTAGAGATCGTCGACTTCCTCGCCGAGGAGGTTTCGATCTTCGGGGTGTCCTGTATCGGTAGCCGTGGGGTGGCGGGCGTTCGCCCCGCCGACTGGCTGAATCGAACATCCGGCGATCTGTCGCTGGTGGAGGCCATCGCGGAGGTGGGCGGCGATCCGGCTGTCGCAGGGCCGCGCTCCGATATCCGCGCGTTCCTCGAGCTGCATATCGAGCAGGGGCCGGTGCTCGAGAACGGCGCGCTGGACGTCGGGGTTGTTACCGCGATTGCAGGGATCACCCGGATCGAGATCGTCGTGGAGGGGCGGGCCGACCACGCCGGCACCACGCCGATGGGCTCCCGGGTGGATGCCCTCGCCGCCGCCGCGCGGCTGGTACTGGCCGTCGAGAAGCTCGGCCGGAAGTACGCCTCTGGCGACGCCCATTTCGCCGCGACGGTCGGCGAGTTCTCGATCGAGCCGAATGCCGCCAATGTGGTGCCCTCGCGCGCCCGGCTGCTCATTGATGCGCGGGCGGAGCGGCGAACGGACATGGAGCGGTTCGTGGCGGAGTTGACGGTTATTGCTACCGCGGTGGCCGAGGAGACCGGCGCTGTCATCCAGCCGCCGTTGACCATTTCGGACAATTTGCCGACACCTTGCGATCCCGATGTGCTGAATACGCTGGACGCAGCCTGCGAAGCGGTCGGCGCGCGACATCGCCGCATGGCCTCCGGCGCCGGGCACGACACCGCGTGGATGGCGCGGATCACCAAGGCGGGGATGATCTTCATCCCCTGCCGCGGCGGACGGAGCCATACACCGGAGGAGTTCGCGGCGACCGAAGACATCGCCCTCGGCGCTGCGGTGTTGATGGAAGCCGTGCTGAAGCTGGATAGGGACCTTGGGACGCGTACTGACTGAAAAGGACGTCGAACCCGCCGTCAAAGGCGGCTCCGTCTATGCGGCGGGTGGCGGCGGCTGGGCCGATCATGGCCGCATGCTCGGCTACGCCGCTGTCTCGGTGGGCAAACCCGAACTGGTCGACATCGAGGAACTCGATGAAAAGGACTGGGTCGCTACCGCCGCGGCCATCGGCGCCCCAGCCAGCACCACGCCCTGGGAGATGCAGGGGGTCGACTACATCAAGGCCGTCAAACTGCTTGAGGA
>JAEZBF010000195.1 GCA_023427545.1 Pseudomonadota bacterium | reverse complement strand
GCTGACCGCCGACCCTCTTTGAGGTGTCACCTTCAGGTAGTAGCCCTACATGCCCAAGGAGGCCTTGTAGAGCTTGACCTGGTTGTCGCGCCCGATCTGGTCGGTGATCTTCTCCCAGGCGGCGGCGATCGCGTCCGCCGTTTCCTGCGCGGAGGCGTACTGGCCGTTGATGCCCTTCACCAGTTCGTCCTCGGCGATCGAGTAGTACTGGAAGATGCCGGGGATGCGCGGCTCGATCGCACCGTTGGGGTGGTTGTAGCTGTCGAGGTTGGAGCTCAGATAGTCCTCGACGAAGTCGCGGTCGTAACCGGCTGCCGCCCACTCGTCGTAGTTGAAGTGCGAGTTGCGGTACGGCTGGAAGCCCGACGGATAGGCGGCCATCCAGAGCGAGATGTCCTTGCCGCCAAGATGGGCCGCAGCGGACCACGCCGCCCTGCGCTTCTTCTCGTCGCCGGATACGCGGCTCGTCACGTAGACGCCCCAGCCGAGGTAGGCGAGGTTAGGCGCGAAGTTCTCCTTCTCCTCCCAGGCGCTGGACTTGGAGTTGTATACCCGCTTGGCGCCGGGGTTGATCGAGAAGCCGACGACGTCGCCCACCACGGAGGTGTCCGACGTGCGCGCATTCGAGCCGACGTCGCCCCACCACGTGAGCGCCGCGCCGGTGCCGCCGAGGAACTGGCTGAACGCCGTGGCATTGGGGTCCGCGTTGACCTGATCGGGCGGATAGGCGTCCGCCTTTACCAGATCCAGCACGTCCTGGATCGCCTGCACCCAGGCTGGGTTGTTTACGCGCGGCTTCATGGTGTCGGGGTCGAAGAGCCAGGCGGGGTCGTCCGGGTGCTTGGCATAGGCCGAGGCGCGATCCTCGAGGAAGTAGAAGCCGAAGCCGCCCCACTGGTACTTCAGCGGATCGAGGAAGCCGTAAGCCGGCGTGCCGGTCAGCGGATCGGTCTTGCCCTTGAGCGCCACCGACATCGCGTTGATGTCTTCCCAGTGCGTCGGCACCTCGGCCATGCCGCTGATCGAACCCTCGCCGAAGTAGTCTTTGCGGTAGGCAAAGGTGTGCGTGTCGCCGTCGATGTTGATGCGGTAGGTCTTGCCGTCCCATGTGCCGACCGGCGGCTGCAGATAGCCCACGAGGTCGGAGGCATCGATCTGCTGGGCGACCCAGTCGGGCATCTCGTCGAGCAGGCCACGGCCAGCGGTATCGCCCTCGAACGGCGCGCCCATCTCGATCACGTCGAAATCGACCGTGCCGGTTGCGATCGACTGCTGCAGGCGGGCGTTGTAGTCGGCTTGGGCAAGGTCGATCCAGTTGATCTTGGCGCCGGTATACTCCTCCCACGGCTTGAGGAAGCCGCGGAACAGGAAGTTGTGCAGGTTCTGGTTGTTGAGGCCCATGAAGGTGAGCTCGACACCGGCGAACTCACCCTGCTGGACGTTGGCCTTGGTCGGCCCGAGGCAGAGCTCGCCCACCTTCTGCCAGTCCGCGTCCGTCGGCGAACCCTTGCCGACGCCCGGGATTTGCAGGATCTGCTTGCGCAGGTCCGACTCCTCGGCGCTCATCGCACCGGCCGCGGCCTGCGCAAAGGCACGGCCTGCAAGGCTGGTGCCCAACGCGGTGCTGGCGGTGAGCGCCGCGGCGCCCCGCAGGAAGTTGCGGCGGCCCGTCTGCAGGGCCATCAACCGCTCGTAGATTTCAACTCTCACGTCATCCTCCCAGTTCGTGATTGTTCGTTCGTACCGTGTGCGTCCCTTTTTGGGCGCACCGCATCCTGCGACGGCGATTTCGGGGGCCGCACAGTCCTCCAACACGCCCCTCCCCGGGCGGGCTTTTTCCTGGCGAATGGCCGATGCTAGGAATCAAAGCGGCGCAAAGTCAACTGACGCCGCAGCGTCTTGCTCAGCTGCGCGCGAGCAGCGCCTCAACCTCGCTGAGACGCGGCATCGAGGGGGCGGTGCCGGGCCTCGTGACGGAGATGCCGGCGACCGCACTGCCGAAGCGCGCCGCCTCGAGAGGGCTCATGCCGCGGGCGAGCGCAGCCGCAAACCCGCCGTTGAAGGCATCCCCTGCCCCGGCAGTCTCGACGACCGGTCCAGCGTCGAACGCCGGAACTAGGGTCGACTGATCCTTGCTGTGCAGCAGGGCACCCTGAGCACCGAGGGTAATCAGGGCGGTACCGGCACCTTTTGCGAGCAGCACGTCGCCGGCACGCCGGGCTTCGTCGACACTGGTTACCGGAAGGCCGGTGATCAGCGCCGCCTCGCTCTCGTTGGGCGTGACGAAATCGCAGAGCGGCCAGACATTATCGTCGACGGGTTCGGCCGGCGCGGGATTGAATACCGTGACGACCCCAGCCCGGCGGGCAATCTCCAAGCCCCGTCGCGCCGACGCGAGCGGCTGCTCCAGCTGCGCAACGAACACCGCCGCGCCCCGGATTGCCGGCGCTGCTGCATCGACGTCCGCGGGCGTGATCGCCGCCGCGGCACCGGGAACCACGATGATCGCGTTCTCGCCGTTGGCATCGTTGACGTAGATGAAGGCCGCGCCCGTAGGCCGGTCGGGATCGCTGACAACCTCGGCCGAGATGCCCTCCGCCGCCCAGGTGTCGCGGGCGATCTGGCCGAAGGCGTCCGCGCCGATGCGCGAGATGATGGTGACGTCGGCCCCGGCGCGTGCGGCGGCAACGGCCTGGTTGGAGCCCTTGCCCCCCGGGCCCATCTTGAAGCCGCTGCCGGCGATCGTCTCCCCGATGAGCGGCATCCGCCCGGCGCGAAACGCCAGGTCCGCAACGAAGATGCCGAGAATGGCGACCCCCCGCCCCGCCATCAGCGCTCATGCTCCCCGAGCTGAGATCATCGTCCTACGGTAATGCCAGCGAATGCTCTTCCTGGCAAAGGGTGTCGCCGCTCTCTCAACCGGTCGCCCGGATCAAATCGGGCCGACCTTCGTGCTCTCGAGACTGCGTTTCTGCGCGGCGATACGGAACGGCGCATTGGGACCGCCGTAGCCGCGGTAGCCGCGCCGCTCGACGATCTCGAAGAAGAACCCCTCTCCCAGCACGGCGCTGTAGAACTGGAAGAACTCGCCGGCCTCATCCAGATCGTAGAGGATGTTGCGTTCGCTCAGCTGCGCAATCAGCGCCTCGTCGAGCCCGAACCGGGCGGCGAGATCGTCATAGTAGTTCTGCGGGATCGCAAGCGGCTGGAAGCCCGCAGTCGCCATCGCTTCCGCTGCCGCGAAGATGTCTTGGCAGGCCAACGCCAGGTGCTGCACGCTCGATCCGAACGTTTCGGAGATGAAGCGGCCGGCGATGGTGCGCGGGTTCTCCGCGCCATTGAGGGTGAGCCGCAGGCTGCCGCTCGCGTTCTCGATGACCTGGCTGCGAACCAGCCCCGAGGGATCGAGCACGTCGACGGTTGGGCTCTTCCCGACGTCGAAGATCGACACGTAGAACAGCACCCAGGTGAGCATCTCCTGGTAGTTCATCGTCTGCGCGACGTGGTCGACGCGCGTGAGCCCTGCCCCCCGTCCCGCTGGCGCCGGCTCGGACACGAACTCGATGTCCCACACGCGGCGCAGCGCGCTTTTTTCGTCGATGAAGTAAATGACGCCGCCTCCGACGCCACGGATGGCAGGGATCTTGAGCTCACCCTCCGCCACCGGCTGCTCGAGCAGGGTTGCGCCCATCGCCCTGGCCCGAGCGATGGTGGCCGCGGCGTCATCGACCCTGAGCCCGATTGCATAGGCAGACGTGCCATGGGTCACGAAGGTGGAATGCGCGAGGCCGGTGCGCTCCGTGTTGACGACGATGTTGATCTCCGCCTGCCGGTAGAGCGCCACCGCCTTGCTCCGGTGCCGCCCGGCGCGGTGGAAGCCCATCTGCCCAAGGAGAGTGCCTAGCGCCGCCCCTCCGGCCTCGTCCGTCGCGAACTCGATGAACTCAACGCCGGAGACGCCGATGCGCGGCGGCATCTCCGGCGCTTTCACCTCGAGTGCAGGCTCGGCTCGCGCCACCCGGTCGAGGAGGTAGGACAGGGAACGACGGCCGTCGACTGCAATCGCCGCCGGTGAGCCGCCTCGGAACTGGTCGTTGAATACTTCGAGGGAGAGCGGGCCGTCATAGCCGGTCGCCATCACCGCACGGACGAAGTTGACCACCTGCATGTCCCCCTGCCCGGGCATGTTCCGGAAGTGCCGGCTCCAGTAGAGGAGGTCCATGTCGAAGCCAGGCGCATCGGCAAGCTGCACGAAGAAGATCCGGTCACCGGGAATGGCCCGGATGGTCTCGGCATCTATGTCGCGTGCCAGCGTGTGGAAGCTGGCGAGGATGAGCCCTATGCTCCGGTGGTTCGCGCGCCGCACGATCTCCCATGCGTCTCGGTGGTCGCTGATGTGGCGGCCCCAGGCCAACGCTTCGTAGCCCACGCGCAGGCCGCGTTTTGCTGCCCGTTCGCCGAGTTCGTGGAAGTCGGCGGCGGCGCGGTCGATCCCCCCGAGCGCTGCCGGATGGACCGAGGAGCAGACCAGCACCAGCGGGCACCCGAGCTGCGCCATGACGTCGAACTTGCGCTCGGCACGGTCGAAGGCACGGCTCCGCAGCGGCTCGGGCAGCCCTTCGAAGTCGCGGAAGGGCTGGAACAGCATGATCTCGAGGCCAAGATCGGCTGCTATCCGCGCCACCTCTGCGGGCGACCGGTCGCTGACCAACAGGTCGTTCTCGAAAATTTCCACGCCGTCGAACCCTGCGGCGGCGATCGCCTCAAGCTTTTCCTCGAGATCCCCGCTCAGCGAAACGGTGGCGATCGAGGTTTTCATTTGCCGGCCCTTAGCGTTTTCCCGCCGCGATCAGTGCCTCGAGCGCGCGGATCGCGGTGCCGTAGCCGGCCGCGCCGAGGCCGGCCATCACCGCCGTCGCAGTCATCGACACGTAGGAGCGGTGGTAGATCGGCTCGCGACGATGGATGTTGGAGATGTGGAACTCGATGATCGGCCCGGGGAACATCTTGAGCGCATCGAGCAGGGCGAGCGATGTGAAGGTGAACGCCGCCGGGTTGATGAGGATGCCGGCGGCGGGCGCATCGATCGCCTCGTGCACCATCTCGATCAGCTTCTCCTCGCTGTTACTCTGGCGGAACACGATCGGACGTTCGCCGGCAGCCTCGCGGCACATGGTCTCGATCTCGGCGAGCGTGGTGGTGCCGTAGATCTCCGGCTCGCGTTTGCCGAGCCGGTTCAGGTTGGGTCCGTTGAGGACAAAGATCGGCGTCACAGCCCGTCTCCTCCCTGGTAGCCGAAGAGGCGCGGCAGCCACAGGATGCTGTCCGGCACCAGCGTGATGAAAAGCAGCGCGCCGATCATCGCGAGCAGGAAAGGCAGCGCGTCCCGGACGATTGCGCGGAGCGGCTCGCCCGAGATGTTGGTCATGATGAAGAGCAGTAGCCCGTAGGGCGGCGTCACCAGGCCGATCATGATGTTCACGACGGCAACGACGCCGAAATAGACGAGGTCGATCCCGAGCGCCTGTGCCGTGGGCACCAGCACCGGCAGGACGATCAGGATGATTGTCGTCCCCTCGAGCAGGCAGCCCAGGATCAGGAGCAGCAGGTTCACGAGCAGCATGAACCCGAGCGGGGAGAGGTCCATGCCCTGCAAGAAGGCGCTGATGGTCGTGGGGATGTTCTCGACCGTGACGACGTAGTTGAACACGAGCGAGCCCGCGATCAGCATGCCGATCGAAGCCGTTGTCCGCGCGCTGGCCAGGAGCGAGGCGTAGAACCCGCGCCAGGTGATGCTGCGGTAGAGGATGACTGAAACCAGCAAGGCATAGGCAGCGGCGATCGCGGCGGCTTCGGTGGGGGTGGTGATACCGGAGTAGATGCACCCCAGCAGCACCACAGGCATCAGGATCGCAGGAAACGCCTGCAGCGTGATCTTCGGGATTTCCCGGATCGGCGTCGGCTTCTCTACCGGGAAGTTCCTGCGGCGTGCTGTGATGGCGATGATCGCCATCTGCACCAGCCCCATGAGTAGCCCTGGTATGATGCCGGCAAGGAAAAGGTAGCCGATCGAGGCATCGGCGATCAGCGCATAGAGCACCATCGGAATCGACGGCGGGATGATCGGGCCGATCACCGAGGACACGGCGGTCAGCGCGGCTGCAAAGCTCGGCGTGTACTTGCCGTCCTGCGTCATCATCTTCTGCATCATCTTGCCCGAGCCGGCGGCATCGGCGATGGCCGAGCCGGACATGCCCGCAAAGATGATCGACTGGACGACGTTGACGTGCGCGAGACCGCCCCGGAAGCGCCCGACCAGCGCGTCGCAGAAGCGCAGCAGGCGCTCCGTCATCGTCCCCGAATTCATGATCTCGGCCGAGAGGATAAACAGCGGCACCGCGAGCAGCAGCCAGTTCTGGTACATGCCGTTGAGCAGCTGCTCGGCAGCCGTGCCGGGATCGAGATGGGCGAGGAAGAGGTAGAGAATCGAGCCGGAGATCATGGCCAGCCCGATCGGCAATCCGAGCAGGCTCGCAGCGATGATGACGAAGATCGCGACGGTGAAGGGATCGGTGAGGACGCTCATACCCCCGAGCTCGCCTTGGTCGGATCGAAGGCCTCGGGGGCCTTGCCACGCAGCGCCTTCACGATCAGGCC
>JAEZBF010000183.1 GCA_023427545.1 Pseudomonadota bacterium | reverse complement strand
GTGCAGGCCCAGCTGGTCCCATGACCCCGTCGTGGCCGCGCCAGCCGGACTCCCGCACGTGCGGGCCGTCGGTCGTCGTGGTCCGCGAGGGACTCCCCGGCCCCTGGCCGGACTTCGCCGCCCGCGTGCTCGCCACCCATCGCCAGCTCAACCGGCTGTGGCCGCGCGCACTGGGGACGACTCCGTGGTCCGTCGCCCGCCGTCTCGACGGCCGGGTGCGCCGCTATCGCAGCGCGGAGGTCCTCGCCGCGCTGCCTGACCCCGTGCCGGTCTGGCTCGGGAGCCGCTGGCTGCCGCGGCACGTGGTGCTGGTGCTCGCCGAGCGCGACGGGGAGCCCCTGGCCTACGACCCGGCGAAGGGCGCGGTCCTGCCGCTGTCGGCGTCCCGCTGGACGCACCGGTGGTGGGCGGTCCTCCCCCACGTCCACCCGTGAGCGGTCAGCTCGTCCAGACGACGACGACCAGCACCACCCACGCGGCCGCGACACCGGCGCCCGCCAGGCCCACGAGCTTGGCCATCAGGACGTAGGTGCGACCCGCACCATCGACGTCGCGCGCCGTGCTGGCGACGTCGACGCGCTCGGGGTGCTGCGGGTCGTAGGAGACCTCGATCTGCTCCCCCACCCGCGGCGGCGGGGCGGGGACGTCGGTGAGGGTCTGGGCCTGCACCGGCTCGGCCGCCCCCTGCGGCGTGAAGCGGACGACCGGGAAGTAGCGGGTGTCCGGCTCGCCGCTGAGGCTGAGGTCCTTGGCCTCGAGCTCGACGACCACGCCCGGCACCGTGACGGCGCGCTCGTCGAACGCCGCTGCCGCCCGGCGCACCGCGCCGCCCTTGACCGACAGCCCCAGGGCGACCAGCAGGAGCACGGCGGCCGCGCCGAGCAGGAGCACGGTGGGGACGACGTGGATCGTCATGACGCGGCGTCGCCTGTGGGCTCACCGGCCAGGGCGGCGTACGTGAGCTTGATGTGCTCCTCGATCAGCGCGAGCCGCTCGTCGAAGGGCAGGAAGGCCGACTTCATCGCGTTGATCGCGAACCAGCGCAGGTCGTCGAGGCCGTAGCCGAACGCCTCCACCAGCGACGCCATCTCGTGGCTCATCGAGGTGCGGCTCATCAGTCGGTTGTCGGTGTTGACGGTGACGCGGAACCGCAGCTTCTTCAGCAGCCCGATCGGGTGGTCGGCGATCGACGACGCGGCGCCGGTCTGCACGTTGGACCACGGGCACATCTCGAGCGGGATCCGCTTGTCCCGGACGTACGCCGCCAGGCGGCCCAGCTCCACGCTGCCGTCGTCGTGCACGGTGATGTCGTCGATGATGCGGACGCCGTGGCCGAGCCGGTCGGCGCCGCACCACTGGATCGCCTGCCAGATCGACGGGAGCCCGAAGCCCTCACCCGCGTGGATCGTGAAGTGCGCGTTCTCGCGCTGGAGGTACTCGAAGGCGTCGAGGTGGCGGGTGGGCGGGTAGCCCGCCTCGGCGCCGGCGATGTCGAATCCGGCGACGCCCCGGTCGCGCCAGCTGATCGCGAGCTCGGCGATCTCCATCGAGCGGGCCTGGTGGCGCATGGCGGTCAGCAGCTGGCGCACCACGATCCGCCCACCGGCCTCCGTGACGGCAGCGATGGCCTCGTCGAAGCCCTGCTGCACCGCTGCGACGACCTCGTCGAGGGTCAGCCCCTGGCTGACGTGCTGCTCGGGGGCGTAGCGCACCTCGGCGTACACGACGCCGTCGGCGGCGAGGTCCTCCACGCACTCCCGCGCGACGCGGGTCAGCGCGGGCGCGGTCTGCATGACGGCGACGGTGTGGTCGAAGGTCTCGAGGTAGCGCTCGAGCGAGCCGCTGTCGGACGCCTCGGCGAACCACTGGCCGAGCGAGTCGGCGGTGAGCGCTCCGGTCACCTGGGGGAGCGCGTGCCCGACCTCGGCGGCGAGGTCGATGATCGTCTGCGGCCGTAGGCCCCCGTCGAGGTGGTCGTGGAGCAGGACCTTGGGCGCCCGGCGGATCTGGTCGAGGGTCGGCGGGGTCATGGCGTCGATCCTTTCAGAACCCAGTAGGTTTTCGAGCCATGCGCGTCTTCAACTCCCTCGACGAGGTCCTGGCCGCCAGCGGCGAGGAGCTCGGCACCTCGGACTGGCTGACCATCGAGCAGGACCGCGTGAACACGTTCGCGGACGCCACCGGCGACCACCAGTGGATCCACGTCGACGTCGAGCGGTCCGCGGACGGGCCCTTCGGCGGCACGATCGCGCACGGCTACCTCACGCTCTCGCTGATCCCGCTCCTGGGCAGCCAGGTCTTCAGCTTCGACACCCCCGGCGCCAAGCTCAACTACGGCGCCAACAAGCTCCGGTTCCCCAACCCGGTGCGCGTGGGCAAGCGGATCCGCTCGACGGTCTCGCTCGGCGTCGTCGCCGAGCTGCCCTCGGGCCTGCAGGTCACGCTCAAGCACACGATCGAGATCGAGGACGAGGCCAAGCCGGCCTGCGTCGCCGAGACCGTCGTCCTGCTGCTGA